>JBGSWA010000215.1:0-6286 GCA_041752645.1 Gillisia sp.
CCACTGCTCACCCCCATGGAACACGAAAGGGAAGGCTACGTGCCTAATGTGGTGTATTCCTGCGGCTCGCTTATCCATAACAACAATCTTATCCTCCCCTATGCAGTATCCGATTATTCTTCCACATATGGGGTGGTGGAACTGGCCGAATTACTGGAAGTTCTAAAAAAATGGTGAAAAGCCTAACCTATGGTCTGGGTAGCCAAAACCATTACATCCGGGACTGATTCCTTCTAAAGGATGGATTTCTGCTTTCCTGAAAATAGGGTGCACTTTTTTCTTCTACACCAAAGACCTCCATTTCTGAAAATAACCAAACATACAGCAGTTTCATTGATATCAATGAATTTTGTAAACACCATCGATGGAATGAAAAAACCCGGAGATCCTATTGCTTTCTACGGAGTAGAAATTAAAATACTATCTGAAATTATAATGTTATTATTCATGTTAATTATGTACAAGAATGAAAGGAAAAATATAGCAATCATTTTGGGCAGTTCAATTCTTGAAAGTGCTTAATTTTGGTAAGGACCCAAACTCTTATTGGTGATGTCGTTGATATGAAGGCGATGATTCCACACCATTCAACAGCTATACTCACAGGTAAAGGGGTAGATATAAAAGACCCAGAAGTAAGGAAATTAGCTGACGAAATTATAAAGAATCAGGAAAAAGAAATATTAGAAATGGAAGAATTTATTATATGATTGCCGCCAGGTTAATAACTTATTGTAACGAATAGCTTGAACAATTAATCTATTAAAAATAAAAACTTATTGAATACAAAAATGCCCGCAGATATCACCATGTTTTAGAAAGTAGGTGAACTAAACCACTATGGACTAAAGTCAATAAGTTTTTAAATCTGACTAAAGTCAGCAGTCCCTGATAACTCGAGTATGAAAGAATCTATGTGATTAATGTAAAGTTTAATGTTACCAGGTTCAGCACGGAAATTCCATCGATAAATCATTATGACGATGAGTAAGATCCATATTTGCATTGGTTCGTTTTCTTGGAAATAGAAAAAAATCTCCAGTAGTAGCGGAAGACCTAACAAAGAATGTTGCTTCGGATATTTCCTTTATACAAACCTACCGTTCAATTACGAGTCGATATGAAGATTTATTGGTCTCAAATAAATACGGTCTGTGCCGCATAATGGGCAAAGCACATTCTGATCAATGTGGATCGCAAAAGTTTGATATTATGGACGTGTAAATCTTGATGGAGCATCCTTGCCAAATCAACTTTTTCTTCCTTTCAAGTGTTTTAATTTATGATCTAAAATCATGCCTGTATTTTTGATTAAATAAAGCCTACTTTCTACATTATTCTAAAACACACCCTTTTTTTATTTTCCCAGCACTTGGTTTTCTTTTTATTTAGGTAGACAATATATCTGAGATCCTCAACAATTCCTTGTTGATGTTGTGTTTGCTTTTTAAAGCCACGTCCAGATTGCAGGGCTGTACCTTATTGTTTATCAGGCCCACCATCAGGCCCTTCTGCCCATCCAGCAGTAATTCCACTGCCTTTACGCACAACCTGCTGGCCAGTACCCTGTCAAAGCAGGAAGGACTCCCCCCGCGTTGAATATGACCTAATACACTTACCCTGGCATCGTAATCGGGTAAGTTTTTTATCACATATTCAGCCAGTTCAAATACGTTTTTACCGATCTTATCCCCTTCAGAAACCACCACTATACTGGAAGTTTTTCCGGAACGACGACTTCGCTCCAAAGAATCCAACAGGCGCTCAAGTCCCAAATCTTCTTCCGGGATCAAAATTTCTTCAGCCCCGGCCCCAACCCCACTGTTCAGGGCAATAAACCCGGCATCCCTGCCCATCACCTCCACAAAGAACAACCGGTTATGGGAACTTGCCGTATCCCTGATCTTATCGATTGCCTCTACCACGGTATTCAAGGCTGTATCATATCCAATGGTAGCAGTGGTGCCGGAGATATCATTGTCAATAGTTCCCGGGACCCCAATAATAGGAATATGATGCTCCTGACTGAAGATATTACCGCCTCGAAAGGTGCCATCCCCGCCGATGAGGATCATGGCATCAACCTTAGCCCTTTTGAGATTGTCTGCTGCCTTCTGCCTGCCTTCAAGGGTTAAAAAATCTTTAGACCGTGCAGATTTTAAAATAGTTCCTCCTCTTGAGATAATATTTCGAACACTTCGGGCATCGAGTTCAATATAATCACCTTCTATCATTCCCTGAAATCCCCGGTAAAATCCCACACATTGAACATTATAATACGCACAGGTTCTCGCTACAGCACGAATTGCAGCATTCATCCCGGGAGAATCTCCCCCGGAGGTCATCACCCCAATTCGATAAATTTTTTTTGTCATTTTTTTCTTTTAGACTTGGATTAAAAATTTTTATAGGTATTCTACCCAAAATTACATAAAACCAAATTTGTTTTAGTGCAGTTATGGCCTATTCTTTGGGAAAGACAATATAATCCGGGGCCAGGGACTTGGCCGATTCTTCCTGCTGGATTTCCTCCTCAGATTGGATCGTTTTCTTATTCATTATTTTTCGAATCAGCTCCTGAAAGGTATCAAAATCCACGGAATATGAAAGTCCAACACCCTGGGTAAAACCAATTTCCTCTCCTATATACTGAATGTTGTTTTCCCTGTTAAAAATTTTAGCCCGCAGGGAGCCGTCTTCATTGAGCAGGAACTCAATTTCAAAATCCCCCACAATGACCGATTCGGTCATGCCTCCTACGGGTACCCCAACCTGCCCATTGATGAGCACACGTTTGCTTATTTGGGTTGTGAGGGTAAGGCCAAACCTATCCACGGTGGATTGATCTGGAGTGCGGTCTCCCTGCACATAGTTTACCCCCACCTGAAATTTTCCGTCCTCGTCGGCAAAAATATCATTTACCAAACTCGAGGCCCTCTCCACCAAGGTCCCGGTTATTGCGTTTTGACCAATGGCAAATTCACTGTAGAACATTCCCTGGGTAACCAGAAATAATGCCTGTAATTCCCTGCTCGCCCGGTCATTCATCCTGTATTCCAGTTCCGAGCGAACCACGGAACTCACATTGGGAAATTCTACATCAAAGGTCATATCGGGTTGGGCGATCTGACCTTGTAAAAGAATAATCACCTCTACCGGTATTTTTCGGTTTATCGAAGGGTTTTCCAGCAAAATAGCGGGATTGGCGTTCACCTCATATACCGCGCTTACATCGAGTTGGGCCTGCGACGGACTGCCTCCCCAGTTGATGCTTCCTCCGGATTTTACCTTAAATACCTTTTGGACAAGACTTGCGTATTTAAAATTATAAACCCCTTCATATACCACAAAATCCCCCCACATATTGAATTTTCCATTGGTATTTATCTCTATGAGCATGTTCCCTGCCCCCCTCCCCCTTAGGGTAGAGCCACTGGTTTGATCTACCACGATCTCCACCTCCGCATCATTGGTAATGTCCAGGTCAAAATTAAGCTCCAGGCCTTTTACCTCAGGGGTGGTTATTATTTCTCCGGCCAAGCGGGAAGCCTTTTCCTCCGGGCTTAAAAAATGTATATAGGAATTGTCACCTACAGATTCCGCATCGCTCAGGGGGATCTTGAAAATAGTACCCCGTGCCGTCGCTGCATTTACGTTTATCACCAGTTCATCTGTCGGCCCCTTAATACTTGCGTTGCCATCGATAAATGCCGTTCCGTAATACAAGGCATCCTCCTGCGCATCGGTGTTTAAAACAAGAAGCCTGTCACTGGTAATTTCCAGATCCAGGAACCATTGTTTAAAATTTTTATGGGAAATGCTCCCATTCAAAATTCCCTTGGTCCTGAATTTCGAGTCTATAATTTCAATTTTGTCAAAATTAAACCTTTGCTGGGTCAAATCCACCACTGCCTGCTCCATAAAATCAAAGTCTATATTCAGATAAGGCACCCGCAACCCTGCTTTATTCAACAGAAGTTTTCCTGTAATATCGGGATTCCTGTAGTTGCCGCTCACCCTGGCGTCCCCGGAGGCCAGACCCCGGATCTTGTCAATAGCATCTCCCCCCAGGGGACTGAAGGCGCTCATATTAAAATCGCGCAGTGCCACCTCCAAATCTATGGTAGATGCTGCCCCACCGGCATCAATCGCCCCCTTGGCTTTTAAGGATTCAAAGCCGTCTTTTCTCAGGGTGGCATCTATGATGTAATACGTGAGGTCCTGGTTTCCATCGACCTCTATTTCCAGCTTGCCAAGCTGATTCTCGTTGATGGTCAGGCCATCAATGCTGAGAGAAGTATTGGGCAGGTAGGCTCCTTTTTCCTGGAACAAATGAAGTTTCCCGTTTAGGGTTCCCTCCAGGGCAAGGTTTGTAATCTCCGGGGTGATCTTTTCAATATCCACCTCGTTAAAGGCAATCCTGAAATCCTTGTAGGTGGAATCCATCATCTGCCCGCTCAAGCTTATGTGTTCATTTTGATGGCTCAGAACCAGGGAATCTATCGCGATATCGTTCAAATTATTATCAAAAACAATTTTGTTGTTCCTGTTGTTATTTTCATTTAAATACCAGATGTTTTCCTTGAATTTTACATCGGAGCGCTGAATGCCCACTACGGATTTGTTTTGCTGGTTGATGGTATGAAAGAAGTTCAGGTTAAAAACATCGGTGTTGTTTTTTCCTCCCTGCAGCTCGCTCCTGATAAACAAGGTATCGCGAAGGGTCATATTGATCAGGCTGAATTCAGAAAAATTATAATACCCGGTAGCGACACTATCGGCTTCCACGAAGGTGTTATAAATGGGGTTTGTATTATCCACCTGGATATTGAGCTCCTTCAGCATATTGCCGAAAGCCTCAATTTTAGGTGATCTGAAGGTCAGTTTGAATTCCGATTCATCCGATTCCACCCTTCCCCGAATAAAAGTATTGGGAGCCAGGGTCACTTCCGGAAAAAACACGTCGACAATCTTATTGTATATATCGAAATTAAATTCCATATACTGATTGTTGGTAATGACATTCGCCCTGTAATTGGTATAGATAGATCCTATGGAGTTTCCGATCAGGGCCACCACTTCCTTCACCTTAAAAAGCCCGGTAACCTCACCACTGATAACATCGGGAGAATTCACTGCGATGGTCCGCACTTTTTCTTCATCAAAACTGGAGGTCACGCTCAGATCATCAAAATAATACAGCTCATTCTGATTTTGGTAGGTGGTGTTCAATAGCAAAATTTTTCCGTAAACATTATCGAAATTGTTTCCTTGCATATTCACCATAATATCCCCCTTGAATATTGAGATGGAATCCCTGGTGACAAAATTCAGGGCAGTGAGATCGGCATACTCCACCGAGGCTTCGAAATCGTATTTATTCTCAATTTTTGAAACATCCACAAGCCCGTTGAACTCCAAGCGTAAATTTGGGTCCATGGAGACCAAATCGCCGTTAAAAACCGAATTTCGCAGGGTCCCCAGGATTAAAATATCCGAATAGGTATAGTTGTTATAATTTATTTTTGAGATTTTTCCCCTCAGCTGGGTATTTAAACTTTCTGCGGTGAAGCCTTTTCCATCCACATTGATGTTAAAGCTTGTTTTTCCCAGGTCCTGGTTATCCAATAATCTTCCAATATTGAAATCCTTAAAAACAAGATTCCCCTGATAAGCGGTAATTGCGGAATTATTGGTATTCTTTAAAGTTATATCGGCCTTTGCGCTTCCCAGTTGAGTGGTGATAAACACATCGGCATCAAGGGAGGTTTTAGTGAGCAGGGTAGTTCCCTGCAGCTGTATATTGCCAAATTCCCGAAGGTTCAGGGGTAATTTGCTGGCTAAAACCCCAGGAAGCAAGTGGATAAGATCGTAATAATTAGATGTCAACTCTGAAAAATCCCCGGTGAGCTTAAAATCTTTCATCTTCTGTGAAAATGCCCCTTCCACCTGTACCCTCCCACGGATTATGCTTCGGTCCATTCCCTCTACCTGCATCTCTTCAAGTATAAAATCGTTTAAGGTGCCCGATAAATTAGTGGAGATAGTTAATTTTTCATTCTCCCCGAAGGCGTTGTAAAAAAGTTTCAAATCATCGGTGGAGAATCGGGAATCTTTAAAAGAGGCCTCTATTTGCACCTTATTTATAAAATCAGAAAAATCGGCGAGGCTATAATTGAGATCGATATCAGCCACTACCTTCGAATACGGGGTTTCCAATTCCAGTCCTTCCATGGTCATTTTGGTAGGACTATAGAAAAATCTGGTGTTGAGATCCTTTATTTTC
>JBGSWA010000216.1:0-3345 GCA_041752645.1 Gillisia sp.
TTAATTTCACCTTAATGATGAGAAAAAACAATTAGCATTAACTATCTAAAAGGGGGGGTGAAACACAGATAAGAAATACAAATCTGTAGCAAAATTCTAACTCCCATTTAAAATATAACTTCGATAGCAGTAATTTTGATGCATGGACAAGCTGCAAACAATAGAAGATTTTTATGCAGACAAACTGGATTTAATGCCTGATAACCTTACGAAGGAAATTGGGCATTTTAATGTTTTAAGAATAGAAGATACGTTGAAACAAGCTGTGAAACCTTTTCCATTTAACCGAAAAGACTATTTTAAAATCTGTCTTTCAATTGGCGAAAGCCGTGTTCATTATGCAGATAAAGTCATCTCCTTTAAAGAACAGGCATTGGTTTTTACCAATCCATTAATTCCTTATAAGTGGGAACCACTTTCTGAGAATCAAACCGGTTTTACCTGCATTTTTTCGCTATCGTTTTTTAAGGACTATGGCAGAATCATAAATTATCCGATATTTCAACCCGGTGCTGTACCTATTTATCCGGTAACCAGGGAGGAGGCAAATAAGATAGCAGCTATTTTTTTAAAAATGATTGCTGAATTAAATTCTGATTATCCTTACAAAGACGATTTGTTGTGTAATCTTGCTTTTGAGCTGGTGCATATTTCTTTAAAAATGAGGCCGGCGGAGTCAATACCTTATGGCAACTCCAATGCTGCTGCACGGATTACATCTATGTTTGTAGATCTGTTAGACAGGCAGTTTCCCATTGATGATCTTTCGCAAAGATTACAACTTCGTACTGCATCTGATTATGCCCGGCAACTATCTGTTCATGTAAATCATTTGAACAAATCCATAAAAGAAATTACCCAAAAAACTACTTCTGAATTAATTAATGAACGGCTTCTTCAGGAATCAAAGATTTTATTAAAGCATACGAACTGGAATGTTTCGGAAATTGCTTATGTACTTGGCTTTGAAGAGCCCACTAACTTCAACCAGTTTTTTAAAAAGCAATTACAGCTAACTCCATCCCAATTCAGGATTATTTGATTTTCATAAGCTTCTGATTGATATGTATCACATCCATACCTGCCTGACCGGGTAATTTTGTGGTATCATTAAAAACATCTCTATCATGAAAAAACAAATTAGCACCGCTGTAGAAACACAGGTAAAGAATAATACGGGCCATTTAGAAAATGAAGTAGCAAAAAATAATTCGATTACCCCGCAACAACAAATACTCCTGAAATTATTAGATGCGTTTGGTAAAGGAGTAAACAATGTGGTGGAATTCTTTCATCCCGATGCGGTGATTGAATATCCCTATGCAAGAATGCTGGGAACACCCGAACGATTAGGCTTAGGAGAATACAGGGATTATATCGCAAATGCTCTAGAAATTATGCCCGGTATTCGATTCAGTAAGGTAGTAACTTATCAAACTGTCGATCCAGATGTGGTGATCATGGAATGTCATGGAGCTGCGAAAGTACCAGACTCTGTTGAAGTGTATAACCAGGATTATTTTATGGTGGTACGCTTTAGAGAGGCGAAAATTATAATGTATAAAGAATACTGGAATCCACTGGAACTGCAAGCGTTCGGAGGGCACTCTAACGCCCGGGATTTATTCAGACATCAATAATCATTAATTTATAAAATCACTCAATATGAAAATAGTAATTGGCGCTGCGGCGGGTAATGTTGGAAGAAGAGTAGCACAAAAAGTTGCTGAAGCAAATCATACCGCCATCCTGTTAGGAAACGATTTGGAGCGTTTACAAAGGCTACAAATTCCCGGCTCAATGTGCTGTCATGTAGACATGAGTAATGCTGAGGAAGTGATCGAATCAACCCAAAATGCAGATGCGTTGTTTTGGCTGGTACCGCCTGTGCTGAATGTTGGGAGTATCAGTGATTGGTATGATGATGTGATAGCGGCAGCGGTAAAGGCAACAAATATTAATAAGATACCACGTGTAGTAGCTATTTCGTCACTTGGCGCTGGGTCAGCAGAAGGCCTTGGAACGGTCACGTATGTAGGGCGCCTTGAAAAGGAACTCAGGAAAACTGCCGCAAATGTGGTATTCCTGAGACCGGGCTATTTTATGGAAAATTTTTTGATGCAAAAAGAGGATATTCTGAAAAGTGGGTTCTTTAGTTTTCCTTACTCACCAGATCATGACATTCCTTTTATCAGTTCAGATGATATTGGTGATGTAGCCGCCAGATACCTGGTAGATACTTCCTGGTCGGGTAAGTGGGTAAGACATATTATGGGCCCCGGGAATATTACACCGGCTGAAGCTGCCGCTATCTTTTCGGATGAATTAAAAAAGGAAATCAGGTATAAGCAGGTGAGCTATGAAACAATTGCACAACAGTTTGCACAATTTGGCGCCAACGAAAAAGTGCAGGAGGAAATGGTGCAACTCTACAGGGCATTGGGCGACCCAAATGGAGCTTATGCCACACCGAGAACGGAAGAAGTGTTTACAGCAACGACATTGCAACAAGTAATCAAAAATAAATTCTGAGGTAATTGATAGGATATATCTATGGTTTCTTCTTATCGGCAGAGGATTATTTCTGTGTATCCGGCGATTTGCACATTTCGACAGAAAGGGATGATTCTAAATACGACTTTACACAACATCATAAAAAGAATCTACCATAGATTTGACTACAACAAAAGAAGATTTGGCTTCAGCTACTTTTCTACATCTACGGACATTTGCTTTGCAATTACGCAATCTAAAAAGTATAAAAATGAAAGTTACAGTAACAGGTTCGTTAGCTAAAATATTCCCCTGTCTTGCAACCCGGCCATTTCGTTGTTCCAGTTCTGAAGGTTTCCAGGGAATGTCCAAATGGTGCATTGCAATCACTTTCTTTTGTACATTGAGGCCGGTTCCGGCTTTTTCAGTACTGCCTAATAATATTCTTATTTCGCCACTATTCATTTTTCGAAACAGTTCTGGCTTTTGCCTATCCGTCCAGTCATGTATGAAAGTGATATGATTAGCAGGTATTGAAAAATCAGTTATCAGCTTATTTTTCAATGCATCATAAATATTAAACGCTTTAGGTTTAGGTGTACCAATATCACTGAAGATAATCTGCGTTCCTTTTTGCTCATTACTTAAATGGTATAACTCAGCAACTTTTATTGCACAAACATTTACTTTATGATTGGGATGGTCTTCATAAATAAATGGATTAATAAGGCGCATATCTGTAGCCATCTTCTTGGCATAGTTAGTAGCAATCAGCATCCTGCCTTTATCTTCTTCTTTAGTTAGCGGAAGCCGGCCAATTAATTCAGCATCGCCGGTTTTAGCAAATGCCAT
>JBGSWA010000217.1:0-11847 GCA_041752645.1 Gillisia sp.
GGGTTCCAGCCGTAATAACGCTGCCATATAAGTCATTGACCTTTTTTCCAATTTCCGGAGTTGATCCTGCAGTTACCTTTAATATTTTATCAACAGTATGCTCTTTATCACCCGGATTAATCCTCTCAGGAGAATAACCGGCAAAGAAATCTACGTTGAATTTAAGTCCGCTTTCTTTTTCGAGTACCGGAACACATTCATCCTCGGTCACACCCGGATATACCGTAGATTCGTAAATTACGATATCTCCCTTTTTCAATACTTTACCAACGGTCTCACTACTTTTATAAAGTGGGGTTAAATCGGGACGATTGTTTTTATCCACCGGGGTGGGAACAGTAATAATGTAATAATTGCAATTCTCAATTTGAGTTAAATCGGTAGTACAAAAAAGCCCGTTTTCACCTGAAGGTTTATCGACCAATGCAGCTTTCAGTAAATCGCTTTCAACCTCAAGGGTGGAATCGATTCCATCCATTAAGGCTTTTACTCGTGCTTTATTGATATCGAATCCTATAACAGGATATTTTGTGGAAAATAATCTAGCCAAAGGTAGACCTACGTATCCAAGACCTATGACTGCTATTCTAATATTGTTCATTCGTAAATTGGTTATTTCGTTAATTGAATCCCGTAGCATCCGGGAGTTATTTTGATAACTGCTTAAAAATATAAAACAGGGAAATTGGGATACTATAAACCATCCCAGAATTCACCTTTCGGGAATTAGTGGGTTAAATTCTCCCAGTACCACTCCACAGCCACTTTTAATCCTGCTTCAATTTTAAATTGGGGATCATATCCCAGCATTTTTTTTGCTTTTTCCACCGAAGCCAAGGAATGCGGAATATCCCCTGCCCTGTTTGGACCGTGTTTAATTTCAATATTTGCTATTTGCGGATCGTATTTGGATAAATATTCCTTCAACAAATTTGTAAGCTCCAACAAATTTGTTCGGTCGCCAACGGCGGTATTGTACACCTGATTTATTGCCTCTTCATTTTCAGAAGTAAGTGCAAGAAGATTCATTTCAATTACATTGTCTATATAAGTGAAATCCCGAGAGTAAGTACCATCTCCGTTTATCAACGGCGATTGGTGATTCATCAACTGAATCACAAATTTTGGAATTACTGCGGCATAAGCACCATCCGGATCCTGTTTCCTTCCAAAAACATTGAAATATCGTAGTCCAATTGTATCCAGATCATAGGCTGATTTGAAAATATCTGCATACAATTCATTTACATATTTTGTTATTGCATAAGGAGAAAGCGGTTTTCCTATCACATCTTCAACCTTTGGCAGATTTTCTGAGTCCCCATAGGTTGAAGAACTGGCGGCATAAACAAAGCGTTTCACCTTGGCGTCTCGGGCGGCGACCAACATGTTTAAAAATCCCGAAACATTTACCTCGTTGGTAGTAATTGGATCATTTAAAGAACGGGGAACCGAACCCAAGGCAGCTTCGTGAAATATATAGTCCACCCCATTGGCTGCCTTATTGCAGGTTTCAAGATTTCGGATATCTCCTTCTATTAAGCTAAAATTGGGATTGCCGGTAATTTTGGCGAGATTTTCTTTTTTTCCGGTGGAAAAGTTATCCAGGCAAACCACCGTTGCACCAAGTTCTATAAGCTTTTCACAAAGATTGGATCCTATAAAACCTGCACCGCCTGTAACCAATATTTTTTTAGAACTTAATTTTGAAAATTGTTCCTTATTCATACGTTATTTTTTGAATCAGGCGTCAAAGATATGGTTTCTATTTTAAGGTTGGAGTTTGGCAATCCAAAAATTATATAAAAGGTTAAGATTGGGAATCGGATTGGGAACACAGTATCATTCTTTTTTAACAATTCTCATCAAATACTCCCCGTATTCATTTTTGCTCAACGGAGTTGCCAGATTGTGCAACTGTTCTCCGGTAATATATTTTTTGTCGAAGGCAATTTCTTCCAGGCAGGCAACCTTTAGGCCCTGTCGCTTTTCAATGGTATGAATAAAATTGGATGCTTCCAGTAGGGATTCCGGGGTTCCTGTATCCAACCAGGCAAAGCCACGTCCCATCAGTTCAACATCCAGGTTTCGCTTATTTAAATAATGTTGGTTCACCGCTGTAATTTCCAGTTCTCCCCTTTCACTGGGTTGAATTGATTTTGCCACTTCCACAACAGAATTCGGGTAAAAATAGAGACCCACAACCGCGCAATTGCTTCTGGGAATTTTAGGCTTTTCTTCAATGCTCAGCACTTTCCTCTCTTTATCAAATTCTACCACACCATATCTTCCAGGTTCATTTACGGTATAACCAAAAATAGTAGCCCTCTTATTTTCAACCGTATTTTGAACCGATTTGGCCAGTAATTTCGTAAGTCCCTGTCCGTGAAATATATTGTCGCCCAAGATAAGGCAAACGTCCTCTTTTCCAATAAACTGCTCCCCAATAATGAAAGCCTGGGCCAGGCCATCCGGAGAGGCTTGTTCCTTATAGGAAATTCGCAGGCCTAACTCATTTCCGGTTCCAAGCAATTTTTTGAAATTTGGAAGATCCTCTGGAGTTGATATAATCAAAATTTCCCTTATCCCTGCCAACATCAAAACCGATAAAGGATAGTAAATCATTGGCTTGTCATAAATTGCAAGCAATTGTTTTGATATTCCCCTTGTAATTGGATAAAGCCTGGTGCCGGATCCTCCGGCGAGTATTATTCCCTTCATTTTTATATGAATTTACGAATTGCGCAATTTTTTGAATTTAATATTCTCTTATACGCTAGAGAAGACCTACTAAAATAAATCAACATTTTTGATTCCAATTTTGTCGATCTTAATAGTTTTTCAGTTTCATATGAAATCTTGCATCAAATACCTGCTGATATTATTTCAAGAATGAATTTGTCGAAACAAATGAAATCGTCTATTATTACTTCCTAAGTTTTTCATCCCCTTAAAAAACATTTAACTCAATCTGTTTTTCACAAGGTATTTTTTTGTTTTTGAATTCTATTCCAAATCTCCTTCAGAAACAGTCTCCAAGAATTCTGGACTTAAGATTCTGTTCACTTTCTGTAAGCTCCTAATATTAGATAGCTATCTTCCTTAAATACAATTACCAAACAAGTTTTCATTCGTTCTAATTCGGTATTATTTGTCTTAATTTGCTGCATATTGTTTTGAATAGTATTCCTTATATTTTCCGCTAGTTACGTTTTTCAACCATTCCTCATTCTCTAAATACCAATCAATCGTTTTTTCCAGTCCTTGCTCAAAAATTACAGAAGGTTTCCAACCGAGTTCTTTGCTGATTTTCGTTGCATCTATGGCGTAGCGCTTATCGTGTCCCGGACGGTCCTTAATATACGTGATCAATTTTACTGAGCTGCCTTTTTCCCTACCGAGTTTTTTATCCATAAGTTCACACAAAATCTTTATTAGATCTATATTTTGCCACTCGTTAAAACCACCTATATTATAAGTCTCTTTGTTTTTTCCTTTGTGAAACGCCAGATCAATAGCTGTTGCGTGATCAATTACATATAACCAATCCCTGGTATATTTACCGTCGCCATATACCGGCAATGGCTTATTCTCAATAATATTATGGAGGAAAAGCGGAATCAGTTTTTCCGGGAATTGATTTGGGCCGTAATTATTGGAGCAATTTGAAATAATATAAGGCAAATCATACGTTTCTCCGTAAGCCCTTACAAAATGATCTGAACTCGCCTTTGAAGCCGAATAGGGCGAGTTGGGAGCATAGGAGGTGCTTTCCTTAAATAACCCAGTTTTTCCTAAAGTCCCATAAACTTCATCGGTGCTGATATGATAAAAAAGCTTGTCTTCAAAATTGTCCTTCCAAATTTCCAGTGCGGCATTCAGCAAGTTCATGGTCCCTATTACATTGGTTTTTACGAATGACAAGGGATCTGAAATAGAGCGATCTACGTGAGATTCTGCGGCCAAATGAATGATACTGTCGAATTTGTATTTAATAAAAAGGGAGCTCATTTCTTCAGCGTTGTTAATATCTGCTTTTATAAAATGATAGTTCTTTTTTTCTTCAATGTCAGATAAATTTTCCAGATTCCCGGCATAGGTTAAGCCGTCCAGATTGAAAATTTGATAATTGGGGTATTTGTTAACAAATAACCGAACTACATGCGAACCTATAAACCCTGCACCCCCGGTAATTAAAATATTTTTATTCAGTTTTTCTTTCATTTCTATATCGGTTTGTTTTTCCCTTTCATATCATTCTTTAATTTTTACATGAGACAAGATGAGGAAAAAATCTGAATTCTTATAAAATTCAATCCCCTTCTGGCCCCGATTGGTCGTAAGTAAAAAAGGAAAAGATTTTTTATTCAAAACTTCCTCTTAAAAATTAATCCGCCTGAACAAAAGTATCAATTTCAAATTTCATAATAATAGAATCAACTCGTAATAAGCTAAACCACCTTCCTAAACTGTGTTGATATGACCAATAAGTATCCTCACAAACTTACCAGACTCGAAATTTTACGTTACTTTTAGACCCTTTCATCTTATATTATGAACTTTCTTAAATCCTACTGGTTTTATATCCTGGCTGCTGTTATTACAATTATTGGAATAATTACCGGCTGGTACTTGTTCATATTGATCGCAATTCCTTTCGGATTTTTTAGGAAGGGCAATAATGAGAAGAATCACCCATAACCTGCGTTAAACTTATACTAAAGCTTCTATTGCATTTGCACATTAACCGCATCGGAGCTAACTTCATCGTTGAAATCAATCCATAAATAAAATGAAAGATTACGGAACCCTGTCACAGGCCATCAACAAATTAAAAATGGAAGAAGGTTATTATCTTGATTTTAACCTGTTGGATGAAGAAATTCAAAATAAGGCAAAAAATGAAACCTATCAACTGCACGAATTTAAAGTAGATAAGATCTTGAGGTTTGAAGGCATGAGCGATCCTGATGACAATGCTATTTTATATGCCATTTCTACTGATAATGGTTATAAAGGCATCCTGGTTGACGGCTATGGAATTTCAGGCGGACAGGTCTCCAAGGCAATGATGGATAAGCTGAATTTAAAGGATAACAGGCCTAAGAGCTGAACCGGTTTGCGTTAAAGTTGTATTAAAGCATTTTAATTGGTTGGAATTACCCTTTAACTATCATATTTTTGTATAGAAACAAATATAATAATAAATAAAAACTATGAACTATTTAGGATTAGACGAGAAAAAGACTGTCAACACGGTTAAGGAATTAAATGTATTACTTGCCGATTACCACTTATATTATCAGAAATTGAGAAACTTTCACTGGAATGTGATGGGTAAAAATTTCTTTGACCTACACGTAAAATTTGAAGAATTATATGATGATGCTAAATTGAAAGTCGACGATATCGCAGAGCGTATCTTAACTTTGCGCTTTCAACCGGCCAGCAATTTGAGCGATTATTTAGAAGTTTCCGATATTAAAGAATCTCCCTCAGGGATCTCCGATGCTGAAATGATCCAAACTTTATTATCCGATCATGGGATACTGCTTAAACAATTGCGCAAGGTGAGTGAGATTGCCGAAAAAGGCGGTGATGAAGGTACAATTGATCTAATGGGTGGTTATATCAGGGAATTGGAAAAAACAAGCTGGATGTTGGAAGCCTGGAAAATGAAAACCAATGAAACTCTTAAACCTGTATAAGATTTTACATTAGATGTTTGAAAATTATAATATTAATGATTCTTTTAGGGGGATTTGGAATAAACTGGCTGAATGGCTGGATGCACTTATTCTAAATCTCCCTAATTTTATATTGGCACTCCTTGTTTTTACGGCTTTCATATTTATTGCCAAATATGCAGCAAAGCTCATAGATAAACTTTTAAGGGCTAAAGGCTCTCAGCATTCTATCAGGCAAATTACCTCAAAGGTCGTCAATGTAATTGTCATTCTTATCGGGTTTTTTGTAGCCCTTGGATTGTTAAATCTCGATAAAGTACTCACTACCGTCCTGGCAAGTGCCGGGGTAGTTGGTTTGGCTATTGGCCTTGCCCTGCAGGGTACCTTGAACAACACCTTTTCGGGGGTGTTTCTCAGTTTCCTGCCTCAATTGCAAATTGGGGACTGGATCGATACAAATGGATATTCAGGGGAGGTTATGGAGGTGAGTCTGCGCAATATTATTATTAAAGAAGCAGATAATAACTTCGTGGTGATTCCCAACTCAAAAATTATTGAACAGCCGTTCAAGAATTTCTCCAGGACAACCCGATCCCGGGTTATGTTGGATTGCGGGGTGGGATACAGCAGTGATCTGGATATGGTGGAAAGCCTTACCAAAGATACAATTGCCAAATTGTTCCCCCCACGCGGAAATGAAGAAGTAGAATTTATGTACCAGGAATTTGGGGAAAGTTCCATTAATTTCGTGGTTCGGTTTTGGACGGATGTATCCAATATTCGGGATGTACTCATGGCTAAAAACAAAGCCATTATCACCCTGAAAAAAGCATTTGACAAAAATGATGTCAATATTCCATTTCCTATCCGTACAATCGATTTTAAAAATAATTTATCTCTCAATAAACCCGGGGAGGATAATTAAAATACCACTTTCCAACCTCTTGGACATCGCTGTATACAGTTACCCATTTTTCTACCTGCATCACATCCCTAAAGGGATTTTGGAGGTACCGATCTAAGGAAAGTCTTTAAAACCAAAAACCACTTCTCCACTTTTTTCAAAATTCAAGATTTAAAATTTCTTTTTTTCCTTAAAGTTACCCTGGATCGCAGGTTTTCCTGAACAATAATCCTATAAATTCTTGATTCTTTACTGCTGAGCATATTAGCCCCTCTCCCGAGCCTTCTCGGGGGCCTCGTTCTACTGAACTGAACTCTCCTGATTTAGTGTTGCCCGCTTTTAAAATTTAAACCCAAATCCAAAGGAGAAAATTAGTCCTTCCTCACTGCCAAACAAGCTGAAGGTGCCGTTGATGGCCTCGGCACTATTGATCCAGAAACCGCCTCCATAGCTGTTGTGCCATACTTTGCTGTCCTGGTTTTCTGCCCAAACTCTTCCCAGGTCATACCCGGTAAAAATACCTATCTGGAATGGCAGGAAGGAGGTTTTAAACTGATTAAAACTGTAACGCAGATCGGCCCCGGTAGAAAAGGCGCTTTTTCCTGCAAACCTTTGAAATCTATATCCGCGCAAACCGGTATCCCCTCCAAGGAAGGCGGCCTGGTAGAATTCAAAATTGTCCCCTATATTTAACTGGGCCTGCACCTGGGATTTTAAAACGAGTTTTCTGTTCTGGGAGATCGCGTTATAAAATCCAAGGTAGGGTTTAAAATAACCGTAATAGCTATCTGTATTATCCGTGTTCAACCTGCCGCCTAGAATCGCCTCAAATTTCATCCCACGGGTTGGGTTCAGATTGTTATCATAACTCTCATACCTGTAGGTCGCATCAAATCCGGCAAAATATTTTCGATCGAACAACTCGGGATCATTCGTGGTATAATTTTCTGATATAAACCTGCCCTGGGTTTTATCTACTTCAATCCCTTCATAAGACGCCATATATCCAAAATAACTTCCGAAGGGGGATTTTCTTACCAAACCAAAATTTCCGCCAATTTTACTGATCTTCGTCCTGTTGTAATCAAAATTGAGTTCCTCGTCAAAATTTGGGGTTTCATTGCCAAAACCAAAGAAGTTGGTAGAATAGTTGGGACTAGTGAATACTGTTCCTGCGCTCAAATTAAATTTACCGACAATATTGGCAAATTCCCCCTGGTAACTCAAATCGAAGCCCTGGGTGGCAAAGTAGTAACCTGCTGAAAAAATGTGTTTTGTGGTAAAGGGGTTTCTCTTAAACCCATTGGTGGTATAGATGCTCTGAATCCCTATTTTAAAACCATCATCCGGATTATAGCCAAAGCCGGGCACCAGGGTATTTGTATTAAAGGTTTTTTTATCCTTATCGAAAGTGTTTATTTCATAGGTATCCCGGAACCTGAGCTTTGCATTTCCCTTAGATTCCACGGTATTGGGTTGGCTCTTGTAGTCGTAGATCTTAACTTTATGGCCACTATTGGGCGCTACCCTGTATATATCGTTATTCTGGCCTCCGATGAGCCTTACAAAAATCGGATTGCTGTATTCCCCGCTGATCTCGAAGACATCATCATCGTCCAGGCCATACACCCAGATTTCCCTGGTGTCTTCTGCCTTATAGATCTTATCGCTTATGACATCTGCTTTCTTACCGTCTTTTAATCTCGAGATTTTAACCCGGGACTGCCCCTTGTCCATTCTTGTTATCTCTATATGATCATCTTTGTCTGTCGCGGTGACTATTGCGAGTTTGGACAGGTGCTTATAATACCTTTCTGTGATATCCAAAATATTGCCTCTTCTGGCCTTCAGGCTTTCGATGATGTACTCCGTGGATTTTCCCCGCATATTCTCGGGCAATTTTGAAAATGCCTTTTCTATCACCTCATCGGTGATATTTTCCTGAATGAATTTGGCCTGCTCCATCCAGGTCTCCTTCCCTACATTTTGTAATAACTCACGATCCAAACCCGTGGCGGCAGTATTAAACCACTTCACGTCCTTTATATCCGGACCATATACGGCAAATTGATTGGCAAAACCGGTTAGGCCTCTTAGGGTTCCGAAAAAAGCCCCGTCAAAATTTGAAAAAACCTGGTCCCGATCCCGTGGAATAGGCTCAAAGGTCCTGTTACCCTCTTCATCCTCATGTTCGGCCCATCTCCACTGGTCCTGGTGCCTGTCCCAATCTCCGATAAGCATATCAAATACCCTGGCCCTCACATAGGCGGGCTCATCCAGGGAATATTTTTCGTCACGCCGAAGCCGCTCGAACATTCCGGAGGTACTTTGAATATCGTGATTCGGCTTTCCAAAACTGTCCCTTCCCATCCAGTCGTCTTCCGGACGCTCCACGATCATAAACAATTCATCGCCAAATTCCTCATTGAGTTTCCCTAAAGCCTTTTGTTTAGGCACATAGAACAATTGGGGATTGGTGTGATAGATCCCTGCAGCCTCAGACAAGGTGGGAATGGTGAGAAAGCCGTAGGGATGGGCTGCTGTATAGAAATCCTCGATCACATTTTCAGCAATTGTGTTTTCCAACTGATTCTCAATGGG
Source organism: Gillisia sp. (assembly GCA_041752645.1). Lineage (GTDB taxonomy): Bacteria > Bacteroidota > Bacteroidia > Flavobacteriales > Flavobacteriaceae > Gillisia. The sequence continues at coordinate 9,193 of JBGSWA010000217.1, forward strand.
GGTATCTTTAAAGGCTACGGTTTGTAAAAATTGCACCGCACTCTTTTTAAGCCGGCGCATATTATAATCCCTGCCCAGGCTATCCTGAGCCCTGATGGATTTTGTCTGATGCCCACCCCCTTTTCTCACTATAGTCAATCCCCCATATAAGGTGTCTAGATCAGCTACCTGCACTTCTATTTCATTTCCGTAGAGCTCCCTGTATCTCTGTCCCCAAATACTTTTATAGAGCCCTGTCTTTTCGGTCTCGTCCTTTTCGTAAATCGAGGTGATTACCCTTTGGGGAAAATCCTCGGGTAGGCTCGATACATCATAAGGCTCAGGGGCGGCAAAAACCTCTTTTTGATACATCAACTCCGCCTTATTATCCTTATTCCCGTAGAAACTCACCCAGGAGGAACCATCCTCAAAAACATCATATACGGCAAATCCCTGCTCCGGGTAGGCAAAAAGGCCATCATTGCCCAGGTTTACATAATTCCCTTTAGAGCCCGAGCCGGCGACGATCTGCTTTATCTTGCCATGCTCGATATATTGCAGATTGTGCTCATGTCCTGAGATAAAGATCAGCCTGTCCGATTTTTGACCCAGCGTTTCCAGTCTTTTTACCATTCCCTTATATCGCTGGTTTTGAGCATCCTGGATGGAGACCCCTCCGCTGGTGCGTATTAACATTGCCAGGGATCCTAATACAGGAACAGGGATCTTTTTTTGTGAAGGGTACAGATGTCTTTCTAAATTGTATTGCCCCCCATGAACTCCATTGCTATACAAAGGATGGTGAATGGCAACAATAATAGTTTTGTTTTGGTTTTTATCAATCTCTGATCCTACCTCCAGCAGCAAGGCTTCCCGGGTCTTTATCTGGGAACAATTGTTATTGATCGAGGGATGCTTGTCCCAATCCTCCAGATACCACTGGGAATCTATCACCAGGAGCTGGATATGCTCGCTGATTTCAATGCTTTTAAAGCCGCAGCCGGTTTTTGGGGCCCAGCTGAGTTTGTCCCCCAATTTTTCCTCCAGGTATTCTTTTTCCCGTTCCAACCCCTTAATACCCTCGTTGTACCAATCGTGGTTTCCCGGGATTACAATCACATTGCCTTCATATTTTTCTATGGCGTCCAACTGGGCATCCCATCTGTATTCTGCCTGTTCTCTTTCCGGGCTATCCTTGGGTGGCATTCCCACGGGATAAATATTATCCCCCAGAAAAACCGTGTAGTTATCTTTAGCCTTCACCGAATCCATATAATCTTTTAAAGCGATAAGTCCCTCTGAGGTACCCCCCACAGGGGAATAGCCACCATCGCCCAGTAAATAAAAGGATTTTTCTATTTTCAGGTTTTTGGGATATCCGAAATTCTCGGTGGGCTGACCCTCGCGATATTTGGGATTATAGGTGGAGCATCCATAAAGGGCAGCTGCAGTTAACAAAGTTAGAATTATGTTATTTTTTTTCATAAAAATTTAAAAGAGGTATTTTTTTGTAATTTGGCGCTTCTCTTAATCACTTTTAAATGACTGAATTAATTAAAAAGGCGGAAAAGTTTGTATTTGACTTATTTAAAGAAAAATTACCTGAAACCCTCATTTATCACAATTACAATCATACCCTGAGAGTGGTCAAAAGTACTAAAGAATTAATTGAGAATTCCGAAACAAATGTTAAAGAGGAAGAGGCCTTGTTATTGGCCACATGGCTGCATGACACCGGATATACCGTAAAATTTAAAGGTCACGAGGAGGAAAGCGTGAAAATTGCAAAGAAGTTTTTAGAAGACAACAAGGTGTCTCCGCAGACCATAAATCTTATTACAGATTGTATCCTGGTAACCAAAATTGATTCTACCCCGAAATCAAAATTGGAGGAGATCATCCGCGATGCAGACAGTTCCCATTTGGCCAAGGAATATTTTGAAGAAATCACTGAATTATTGAGGCAGGAACTTCAGCTGCAGCACATAAAAAACTTCAGCCCTGCGGAATGGCTCGAGGAAAATATCAGACTCTTTGCCGATAAACATAAATATTTCACCGATTATGCGGTATTGAACTGGAAACCGGCAAAGGATAAAAATCTCTCCCTTTTACTTGAAAAGAAAAATAACCGGGCGCAAAAATTAAAGAAGGAGGAGAACAAGGCTGAATTAAAGGCGAAGTTTAAAAATGACAATCCTGAGCGAAGCATTCAATCCCTGTTTAGAGTTACCCTTAGAAACCACATAAAATTAAGCGATATAGCCGATACAAAGGCGAATATCCTGCTCTCTGTAAACGCGATCATAATTTCCCTTGCCCTTGCCAATATTATCCCCAAACTGGATGCTGTTTCCAATAAGCATCTGCTGATACCAACCCTTGTTTTAGTAATGTTCAGCGTGGCCTCCATCATCCTTTCCATCATGGCTACCCGGCCAAATATCACCACCGGGGAATTCACAAAAAAACAAGTCGAAAAAAGGGAAGTGAATTTATTGTTTTTCGGAAATTTCCATAAAATGCCCTTTGAACAGTTTAAATGGGGAATTAATGAAATTATCAGGGACAAGGATTATGTATACGAATCCTTAATGCTGGATCTTCACTTACTGGGAAAGGTCCTGCACAGAAAGTACTTTTTATTGCGCTTGACCTATACCGTTTTTATGGTTG
>JBGSWA010000218.1:0-14529 GCA_041752645.1 Gillisia sp.
CAATAACCTTTATACATTTTCTCCGTATTATAATTGTGATGGTTTACACCAGACCAGAAAACTTTGCCAGGGTCCGCTTTCATTTTAGCTTCGATTTCTGGTGTTACTCTATTCGCTATGTATTTCCAGTCTTTTGTAACAATCCCTTTAGAATTTCCAGCCTCAATAAAAATGCTTTTTCGCCAATCGCTAGGTTCACCATTTCCTTCCAATAACCAATTAAAGCTACGCCCATCTTGTACCATATCCTGAGGAGGTGTGCCGCCTGCAATTTCTATTAAAGTGCCTGCTATATCTGTATTTGCGGTTAATATACTATTGGAAGTACCTGATTTTATTTTAGCTGGCCAGTTAGCAAAAAGCGGCACTCTGGCGCCTCCTTCGTAACAACTATTCTTTCCACGACCACCATGATCGCTGGTAAAAATTACCAGCGTGTTTTCGCGAAGGCCTAGTTCATCTAGTTTTTTCAACACGGCACCTACATAATCATCCATGTGGGTGGCCATTACATTGTGCGCTAATATGTCATTTTCTTTCAACCTTTTGTAAACATCAGCACTGGGGGGCAATGCTGTAGGTATTTTATCAAGAATCCCATTGGCAGATACTCTTGGATCAAGTTTAGAAAGATTGTTATATCCATATTTGTATAGCCCATGAGGAACAGGCAATGGAAGATATAAAAAGAATGGTTCTTCCTTACTCTCCTCTATAAAATTTAAAGCCCCTTCGGCCATCCATCCTAAATTAACAATTGAGTTGTCCCATTCCATGCGGTCAACCACATCCCAGCCAAAACCTTTGCTAAGATATTCCTTAGCCTTTGCATAATAATTCTTTATTACTTTTTCATTGGCTTTTACAGTTTCATAAGTAGCATCAGGTTTTGTAATTTCATGTTTTGGTTTTTGCAAACCGATATCTGGCATATTATGCCATTTTCCGACAATTCCTGTTCGGTATCCTAATTTTTGAAGTTCCTTTGGGAGATTGCTTTCATTCCGAAGTATATTCGGAGCCCATCCTACGGTAACCTGCGACCCTTTCTTATAATTTTCGGCAAATTCTTTTCCGTGAGTAGCAAAACGCCCTGTCATTAAACAATAACGACTTGGTGTACAAACCGTTGCATTTACATAAAAGCGATTGAAAACCATACCGTTTTTGGCTAAGCCGTCAATATGTGGTGTTAGCAATTTTTCAACGCCGTCCTTTCCATTTCCACCAATCCCCTTAATCTGTGCCCCAGTTCGAGTTGGCCATAAATCAAAATCGGCTGCTGTATAATTTATATCATCGGCATTTAGGTCATCAGCATAAATAAAAATGATATTTGGCTTATTTTGTGCCTTTGCCAGAGATATCATCCCAATTAGAGCTATGATTAAAGTTACTTTAAACTTATTTTTCAAATCCATAGGTTCATTATTGTGTATTACGTATTAGAAAGTGTTATCAATTTTAACCTATCCTAATAGGCCAGGCTTATTTATAATTTTGTTTATTTTAATTTGGTTTTATTGAATATATATGGCAAAAAGATTAATAAGTAATAGCCTATCTTTGGTAACTGCTTATTTTTTGGCGATTTTCTACTGCTTGTTTATTACTGAAAGCGAAATTTGCACTTTCAATAAAAACCTTTTTTAATAGGGGGAAAGCCAACAATCATTTAACAAATAAAATTATACAAATCCTTTCAGTTTGATTTGTATAATCTCGCCAACTTTAGAAAAAAAGATTTCTCAGCAAAATTTTTATTTTGCCAACTAAAGCCAGTACCATAAATGAAATAAACCTTAAAATTGATGTACAATCAAATTAGATGCAGCTAAAAAAGACCAAGCATAATTCCCTTTGAGCGGATTTTATCAATACCTCTAATGTCTATTTGCTATTATCAAAAGTTACTCGGCGTAAAATTTTGCTTTATGCAAATCGGCGTATCCCTTCAATTCTTTAAAAATATCCGGGTACTTTTCTTGTACATCAGTTGTTTCATATGGATCGTTTTCCATGTCGTACAAAGTCAGACCAATTTTTCTAGGTTCAAATGTTCCACGTACTCCATCAGTACCATATTCTTTTACATGGCCGTAGCCGTGCGGTAAGATTAACTTCCATCGCCCATCTCTTGAAAATACCCCCTCAAATTGTTTGTTATTAGAAAATGGATGATAATCTCTTTTGTATTCATTATTCGGAGCATCGGTTAGCCTTGGTAACACATTCTCGCCATTTATTTTACTTTCTGGTAATGGGCTACCAGTTAATTCGCAAATAGTTGGAAATAAATCAATTGAATAAATAAATGTATTCGATTCATTATTTGAAGGTATCACCCCGGGATATTTAACTATTAACTGCGTTCTTATACCTCCATCAAAAGAAGTTGCTTTACTTTCTCTAAAAGGTGTTTTTCCGGCATGATTACCAAAAACTGACCATGGGCCATTATCTGAAGAAAACACAACGATTGTATTTTTATCCAGCTTGTACTCTTTCAGTTTATCCATCAACAATCCAATGCCATGGTCCAATTCCATAATCACATCGCCATATAATCCTTTACCAGACTTTCCTTCAAACGCATCACTACAAAAAATTGGCGTATGTGGCATTGAATAAGCCAGGTAAAGAAAAAAAGGTTCATCTTTATGATTTTCGACAAAATTCAGGGAGTAGTCAGTACTCCATTTAGTCAACATTTTTTGTTGGGAAGAATCAACATCATCAATGATAACTTTACCATTTTTCCAATAATGAAGTGGCCACTTACCCCATTTATCCGGATCTACAGGATTGTGTTTCCACATGTCGTTAGAATACATTAAACCAGCAGTTTCATCAAACCCTCTATTATCTGGTCTTGTTTCTGGCATATCGCCCAGATGCCATTTCCCAAACCATCCGGTAGCATAGCCTCCCTTTTTTAGTTGTTCAGCCAAAGTCGCATACTTTGGATCCAACCCACGTTCTGTGGGAGCTAAAGCTCCAAACATCCTGGTCTTACCTGGGTAACATCCTGTCAATAATGCAGCGCGTGATGCAGTACAAATAGCCTGAGGCACATGAAAATTTTGATAAACAGTGCCTTCTTTAGCTAATTCACTAACATTAGGTGTAATGTTCTCTGAATCTTTAAAAGGTGAAAAATCTGAATAACCTGAATCGTCCAGAAAAATGATGACTACATTGGGTTTTAGCCTCTTTTTTGATATTTTTTTACTTGCACATCCACAAATTAAAAAAAGTGAAGTAAACAATATTAAACTCAAACTAAGTTTTGCCATTTTCACCATATAATGTGTTTTATATCTGCATTCCTTTAAAATTATATTACTAATTAGCATATTTGAAAAATGGTAGATATTAGATATTTGAAAAATTTAAAACCAAATATTCATGATAGTATCTAAATTAAACTCTGATTTTGAACTTGAATAAAGTATGCTCATTAAAAACTTCCCCGGGCTTCAAAATAGTGTCCGGAAACCCTGGATGATTGGGTGAATCGGGAAAATGCTGCGTTTCTAAGGCAATACCACCGTAGGGACCATATTTTCCGTTAAGTTCTGGTAAGTAGTACCCAGAATAAACCTGTAATCCGGGTTGTGTAGTGAATACTTCAACCTGCCTGCCTGACTTATTCTCACTTAATATAGCGGCTTTTCTCATTTTCCCAACCTCACCATTTATTATAAAGTTATGATTATAACCCTCTGACAGTTCAGCAATCCCTTTCCCTATCACTTCAGCTCTCCTAAAATCTAAAGGCGTTCCTTCGACACTTTTGGAGGTTCCAACAGGTATAGACATTTCATCAACTTCAGAATAAAATTCTGATTCCAGGTGTAGCTCATGATCCAGCACTGTTGCTTTTCCTCCTGTAAGGTTAAAGTAGGTATGATTAGTTAGATTTACCGGTGTGGCTTTATCAGAAGTAGCCAAATAACTAATATGAAACTCATTATTTCTGTTTATGGAATAGATGACTGTTACCTTCAAGTTACCTGGAAAGTTTTCTTCTCCATCCTGTGAAAGATAAGTGAGCTTCACTCCAGCCTTTTGAGACTCCTGAAAGATTTCAAAATCCCACAATTTCTTATCAAATCCTTGCAATCCACCATGCACATTATTCGGACCATCATTCTTAACAAGTTGATAATTGTCTCCATTTATAGAAAATCTACCATCCTTTATGCGCCCCACAAAACGCCCGCATATTGCTCCTAAGTAGGGATAGGAGGATAAATAAGACTCACTGATGTAATCTTCAAAATTTTTAAACCCAAGTACTACATTATCGTATTCACCGTATTGATCTGGCATTAATATGGATGTTATAATACCTCCATAATTGGTAATATTTACTTTGATACCTTCTAAATTTTCAAATGTAAAAAGATGAACTTCTTTGCCGTCTTTAGTGTCTCCAAATTTTTGCTGGCTTATTCGCATATTTTCTGAATTGATGATTAATTTAATTATACATTCAGTTCATCCTTTCGGGCTTACCACAAGCTCAACTACCTCCATAAAAGATTATAATCATTTCAAAGACTAAATATTCATCTTGAGATATTATCTTTTTTCAAGTTTAATCAACTGTTTATTATTTTCTTTGGTTAGATTAACTTGTGCTTCTTTATAGCCATTAATTGTCAATTTATAAGTTCCATAAAACCCTTCAAACGCAACATTTCCATTCACATTTCCATCCCACTTTGTATGCCATTTCTCTTTAATCAGACGCTTTAGGGCGAAATAATTAGGTTTCAATTTCCCATCCTCGGTAACTACGCCTGCATCCATACCTTTACCTCCAAGATTATCTACGGTAAACCACCTGGAAATTCCATCTATGTAAGGTTTTGAGAAAAGCAAGGTGTAAAAATTAGTTTCCCATGCTGCTACTTCCTCATCGCTTATTCGAGGTGGGTTCGGATTTTTGCTCGCATTGCTCCTGGAGGGTGGATTAAACTCTGTGATAACAATCGGTTTTCCAAGTTTTCCAATTTGATCAAGGCCTTTCTCTATTTCATCCATCATGAATGTACGAGGTCCAAATTTGGGTGTGCCTTGCTGAAAGGGTAGCCCTTCCGCATAATAATGCGCCTGATAACCGATATAGTCATAAGGAGCATTGTGCTCAATAAGATATTGATGATACCTGTATATTTCTTGAAAAATGGGATTATTTGTGCTCCAAATAGCTGACTCCAATACTACCAGTTTTGCATTTGTTAGATACTTCCTGGCAATCTGCAATACTCTTAATCCGTTTTCAGGCTTGGCAATGTCCGGGAAATTTGTAGTTCTTAAATAAATGCCATGTGGATTTGATTCCCAATATTGATAATTGATAAACTCGTTAATAACATCTACTTCTGTGGCTACATCTCCGTACTTATTTGCAAATCGCTTAATCCGCTCTTCAATTTTTACCCACAACTCCTCTTCAGTAAATCCATCGAACCAACGTGGAAACCCATAAATCAAGGCATGATAACGGCTTTTCTTATTTAATTTATTCGCAATTTTAAAACCGTAGTCAGGTGAAGTCCAATCGATAGGGCCGTTCAATTTTTTTTGGTTTTCACCCCAGTAATCGCAAATAATTACCGTATTAAATAAAGTGTCAATTGCCTTTAGTCCGGTTACTTTTGCCGGATCATCATCCCTTATTTTATGAAATCCAAAGAGGTCTGCACCGAAAGAAAAATTGTGCGATTCTAATTCAATAATAGCGTTTGAATTAATTTTATTACCATGCTGGTCTACAAAGGCTAACATAAAGTTTCCTTTTCGTACTTTTTCAATTTGATCTCTTGCTTGCTGCATCAATACAACAGTCTGATCATCTGTTCCATCGAAAAAATCATATTTTTGTATTTGTCCAAAAGAAAAAGTCTGAATAAAAATCAATGTGATAATAAAAAAAACGAATTTCATCAATTTAGAAAATTAAAACAAAAATACATTAATCAAATTATCGTATTTAATATAAAATAGCCAAAAAACCAACACATTACAATATATATTGTGAATGAATCATTCTGCTAAATGCACAAACCTGGAACCAACAAAATACTGTATAGTAGCTCACTATTTTAGATAAAAAATTTTGACTGTTTCTATCTTAATTTCTTCAAATTGAATGTTTTTCTACTTACAAACGTTCAAACAAAAATAACCTGAAGTCTATTACCGAATTGCCTGGTTTCTCCAAGGCTTTAAGTGACATGTGCCAATTGCCCTGATCCATATTTATTTCACCCATATCCACAGATTTCCAATCCTTTACATAGGATTCTATCCTGGGTGCTAAATCATGTTCCATCCCTCTTAGAGGCGGATCAAAAGCTTCTGATATTTTGTACTTTAGTTGATTTTTACCTATAGCTAACTTGATTACAGATCCTTCATCTCCTTTTTTACAGGTATAGAATAATTTTACGCTGAATCTACCTTTTACAGGAACATTCACTGCCCAGCTAATACTGTCATTCACATCAACCCAATTTGTAAAAAAAGAACAATTTGGCCATTGATTGGATCGTTTTATTTTCCCATGTTCTGTACCGTCCCTAGCTGGAATCTGTGTGATTTTCATCCCCGGATCTCCTATATAGAAAGGACGCTCATCCACAGCAGGTAATTCCATTTTCATTTGTTGACGATAATCATCTTTCGCTTTTACCATTTTGGCTTTTACCGCTGGCAGTTCTTTACTCAAGTCTTTGGTTTGATTTCGGTCTTTTGAAATATCGAATAGTTTATCGTTAGAGCTTAATCTATATTGTTGACTACGAATACTCATTTTCTCTTTCCAGTTATTAAAGATATAGCGGTCATCCCATTCTTTTTCATCAGTTAGAATGGTACTTGCCACGCTAATTCCGTCCAGTTGCTTTTTCGATTTATATTTAATGCCACACATTTCGCTAAGTGTTGGCAAAAGGTCGGTTACAGAAACAACACGATCAATTTTCTTCCCTGCTTTAATTCCTTTTGGCCATTTCATGATTAAAGGAGAACGTATTCCCCCTTCGTTTGTAGTCCCTTTACTGCCTAACATACCTCCATTCCACCTTCTTTTTGCCGGCCCATTATCACTGAAGTATAAAATAATGGTGTTTTCATCAATACCTAACTCTTTTGTTTTTGATATAATTCGACTTACGTTCTCATCAATATTCTCGCACATAGCCAATGCTGCTCTTGTCTCATCAAAATTTTCTATACCAGATGATGCTAACTGTTTAATTTCTTTATCCTTGAAGTGGTTCCAATTTTTAGCAGGAGCCTGAAATGGGGTATGCGGTGTATTAAATGGCAAATAAAGCAAAAAGGGCTTGTTCTTATTTTTTTCCATAAATGCCATACCTTGATCTGTAAAATCATCAATCAGGAAACCATTACCCTGTACAATTTCTCCATTACGCTCCAACATTGGGGAAAAGTAATCGCCCCAGTGACCTGAACAAAAGCCATAAAAATCATCAAACCCACGACCATTGGGGTGGTAAGGATATTGCATACCATTATGCCATTTTCCGTATGCAGCGGTTTGGTAACCTGCAGCTTTAAACACATCAGCAATAGTTTTTTCATCCAAATCCAGCCGTTCTCCTCCTCCTCCAGTACTATAAATTCCTCCACGGAAGTTGTAGCGACCTGTGAGAAGTTCAGCCCGGGTGGGTGAACAAACAGCACACACATAAAAATTATTGAATACAGCACCCGCAGCAGCCAACCCATCAATATTAGGTGTACTAATATTCGTATTTCCGTTATAGCTTAAATCACCCCAGGCCTGATCATCTGTTAAAATGATTATCACATTTGGTTGTTGAAGTGACTTGTTTTTTTTACATCCTGAATTAAATATCACTGACAGGACAATAATTAAAAAAAACAATTTTTGATTCATCTTAGTGAAATTTAATCTTATTAGTGAAATACATCCTTACGTAATCTTGCTGCCCTAAAAAGGACTGAATCCATCGGTAAATCTTCGAATTCATCTTTTTTAAACTCAGCAAAACCTCCAGGTAATTTTGCTAAATACCCTGACAATTCCTTTTTCATATCAGTAAGTACATTATGGTATTCTGCATTATTGGCGAGGTTTATTTGTTCTTCCGGGTCGGCATTCAAATCGTATAACTGATCGGGCTCATAATAAGCCGGATATTTTTTCATTGCTTTCTGCTCATTGTCCCATCCACCTGGAATTTGTCCTGAATGACCAAAAGGGCCATTGATGTCGTTTTCAAATGGTGGACGCCCAATTGCGTACATATAGGTAGTCATAGCTCCCATCCATGCTTTACGCTCGCTAATTGACATGTTTTTTGTATAGTCGGAATAACGTAATGCAATGTATTTATACTTTCCTTTGATAACGGCCCGAGCTTGTCCCATTTCCCCGAATACGGTATTTCTAACCTCCTCTTTTTCACCTGTAAGTATTGGCTTTAAACTAATGCCATCATAAGGATAATCCAACGGATTTCCACCAACCATATCCATTAATGTTGGTATCAGATCCACAGTACTGCTGAGGCTTTTATTCATTTTGCCCCCTGCTAAATCTTTAGCCCAAATAAATCCTTCCGTTTTCATCCCTCCCTGATACAGGGTTGTTTTTCCACTTTTAACGCCATGGTCACTCACATAAACAATGATGGTATTGTCCAGAATCTTTTTTTCTTCCAATTTTTTAATCAGCACTCCAATATTATCATCCAGCCATAGCATATCACCCTTTTTTGAATTAATATTATTGGTTTTTAAGCGTTCTTCAATGCCTTGCCTATCCGTTCCAATATCCGGCGCTTTATCCAGAATGCCTACTGGGGTTGCTTTAGGGTCTGATTTCCATCCATTCTCCGGCGAATGTGGCACTGTAACGGCATAGTATAAATAGAAAGGGTTATTGGCATTTTTGTCAATAAAATCAAGGGCGCCTTCGGTAAGCCATTCGAGGTTATGAACAGAAATAGCTTTAGGCCCGTGTGCCCATGGATTTGTATGATAAATTCTGTCTGCAAAATCGAAACCTACATTTTCAATGGCGTCTTTAACAAGCTTTTGCTGCAGGCCTAAAAATTGTTTAGATGCTTCAGCAGTAACATCAGCATCAACAGGTAATTTAGTCCACTCGCGCTGCTCAACGGAATGATTTTTACCAATAAAACCAGTTGTATATCCCAAAGATTTCAATTGTTTGGCAAAGGTTGGTGTTTCAGTAGTTATTTCAGGCTCTTGCGCAATAAAGGTATGTTTATGGATACGGTGTAAATCTTGCATCCATTGGTTTGTGGCACGTGATGCATACATCCCGGTAAGGTAATTAAAACGACTTGGCACACACACCGGGCTTGGACAATGTAACCCACCCAAAATTACGCCTTCATTCGCCAATTTATCAATGTTTGGCGTAAGGTTTTTTGGAGTTCCATCCTCGTTTCTACCTTCTGGCAAAAAATTAAATTCATCCCTGTCCTGATCATCTACCAAAATAAAAAGGATATTAGGTTTGGTATTTTTTCTTTCGAAATTAGTTAATTTACAAGAGAATAATAAACTAAACAAACCAATAAGTAAAGAAAAGCCTGAATTAAAGTTTTGATTCATCATGATTAATTTATTTTTTTCTTTCACTTTTTAGTAGCGGAAACCGTTCGTTGGGAACATGCGCATCTTTCATTATTTTTTCAATTTTCACACGAATAGGCTGGTTTTGCTCTGCAACATTAAAACGTTCAGCAACATCGTTTTTTAGGTTATACAATTCAAACTTTTCTTTATCAATATAATAAATCCCTTTCCAATCGCCCATTCGGACAGCTTGTTTATAATTCCCCTTTTTCTTGTAAATATCTTCATCAAACTCCCAATACAGGTACTCATGTTTGGGTTGTTCATTTCCGTTTAAAGTGGGTAAGAACGATATTCCATCGGTTGTGGAAGGAATGGGTGCGCCTGCAATGTCACAGAGGGTGGGCATTACATCCCAAAATGCCGAAATATGATTTGAACTGCTACCTGCCTTTACTACACCCGGCCAGCGAACTATCATAGGTGCGTGAATACCCCCTTCCAAAAACGAGCGTTTGTATTCACTGAATTTTCCGTTTGAGTTAAAGAATTCTACGTTATGTCCTTCATTATGGGCGCCATTATCGCTGGTGAAAATTACGATTGTATTTTTTTGTAATCCTTCATCTTCTATAGTTTTCAGAATCTTTCCTACATAATCATCCAGTGCCATAAGCATACTTGCAAAAGCACGCTCTTCTTTAGGCCATTCTTCATTTCCTACAGGGTATTTTTCGTGGTATTCCATAGGAGCATGAACCATGGAATAGGCTACATATAAAAAGAACGGTTTGTCTTTGGGTTGTTTGATGTAACGAATGGCTTTTTCGGTAACCAGTTCATCCATATTAATGGGACGCATAGGCTTTTCCTTTTCTGAAATGTTAAATAGCTTACCATTTTCGTACATGGGTTCAACCTGTATTTTTGAATAGGTATCATAACCAACATGTTTTCCCGTTTGGTCCCAAAGCGTGTCAATCATTACCCCATATTTGTTACCATAATCAGAACTTAGTTTTCCAAAATGGTAGTCAAATCCACGATCAAAAGGCGTTTGGTCAGAAAGTTCTCCCCCCAAATGCCATCTTCCGCACATAGCTGTGGTATAATTTGTATTTTTCTTAATTGCTTCAGGAAGTGTAATAATACTCGGATCCAAAGGTGCAACCCCTATATCTTTAAAGGCTTTATTACCTCTAATGCTAGCATGACCGGTATGCTGTGATGTAATAAGCACACAGCGTGAGGGTCCACAAACAGCAGAACCAGCATAGTGTTCGGTAAAGGTCATTCCCTGCGATGCCAATCTATCAATATTAGGCGTTTTTAGCAGGACTTGTCCAAGAAAACTAAGGTCACCAAATCCAAGATCATCGGCAAGAATATAAATAATATTGGGTGGTACATTTTCCGCTGTTTTTTGTTTTATATTTATTGATTTACAGCCAAATATTATCAATGTAAATAAGCACAAAAAAAATAAATTCTTCATTTTAAAATTCGTATTATTTTTACTTTAATTTGTATTAATACTGCAGATCAATTTTTTAAGGTATTGTTTTTCCTTGCCACTTTACAGAATTCTTAATATAATCGTGAAGAATCTTTGAAAGCTTTTTTACTTCACTTGCATATTCCTTTTCAACGTTTTTTTCTTCCATCAGCGTATCATCGTTGATCTTATAAAGTTCCTCTTCAATTTTTTTGCCTGTCATAGGATTAATCCATTCGGTATATCTCCATTTGTCAGTTCGCATGGAATAACCCATTATTGCTTTATTACGAGAATATTGTGTTAATGCAAAATCTCTGATTTTTGCATTTGGATCTTCCATTAGTGGTAGGATGCTTCTCCCTTCAGCACCATCCGGAATGGTAATATTCGCAGCATCGCATAGCGTTGGCAAAACATCTGTCAATTCGACTAGAGCGGAAGATTTTAAGCCTGCCCCCTTCTTACCTGGTAAACGAACAATCAACGGAACTCTAGCGTCAACTTCCAGATTGGTGGCTTTAGCCCATTCACCATAATCACCTAATTTAAATCCATGATCGCCCCACAGTACAATGATTGTATTATCCATTTCACCCTTCATTTCCAGTGCTTTGATAATTTTCCCCAATTGCGCATCAATATAACTTATACTTGCGTAATACCCATGCCGTAGTTCCAGTATTTTTTCCTCCTCAATAATAGATTTATTAATATAACTTTCAATCTCTTTGTAGGGAGATAAAGTATATTCAGTGAATCCTTTTAAGGCAGTACTGATTTCCGGAAGTTTAATATTTTTACGATCATACATATCCCAGTATTTTTTAGGGGCCACAAATGGGAGGTGAGGCTTGGCAAAACCAACAGCTAAAAAAAATGGTTTATCACTTTTATAATTATCGATGAAGTTAATGGCAAGTTGCGCATTGCTACCATCAGTGTAGGTTTCATCAGGGGTATCGTAGTAATCAACAGCTGGTCGGATTATCATAGGCTCAATACCTGCCTTTTTATCGGCTTTTGCCTTCGCCAGTAATTCCTGGGCTCTTGGTGAAATATACTCCCCTTTCCAACCTTGTGTAAACTTATCCCAGGAATATCCAATATCAAGACCCAATCGGTTGTCATAAATTTTACCAAAACCTATAGCATAGTAGCCATTTTTTCGAAATTGCTCAGGTAAACTGGTAATACCAGGACGGTGTTCTCTCCATTCAATTATTTTATTTGCACTCATACCGTAGTTACCCAACCTGTCCGGATGCATTCCTGTCATTATACTGAGACGAGACGGACCACATAAAGGTATTTGGCAGTAAGCACGGGTAAACACCACCCCTTCTTCAGCAAGTCTATCGATATTGGGACTAATAATTTGTGACTTACCATAACAAGCTAATTCCGGACGTAGGTCATCTACGGCAATAAATAGCAGGTTGGGTTTTTTATCCTGGGCATAGAGATTAATTCCTAAAATTAAACCAAAAAAAAATAAAATAATTTTTATCATTTCCTAAATCTTATTATTCTAATATCATCAATATTGATTGTTACCTTATTACTTATTTCTACTAATCAAATAACTACCTGGAGATATATCAAAGCTCAGATTATCAATTTTATCAATTAATACTTTTTCATCTTTCAATAATTTATATAGATGAAAATTGCCCTTCGCCCAATTCTGAAGATTAATTTGCATGAAACTTTTATTTTCATAGTCAAGCTTAGTAACTAAACCTCCATGTAAGGGCTTTTTTTGCCAAAGCTCAACCAAATATTTCACATCAGGTTGAATTTGGAGTTCAATTTCATTGTCAGAAATTTTTAGCTGATAGTTACCTGTTCCATTATATTTGACGAGCGGTGAATTACCGATCCCAAATATATTTTTAACTGCTGGATCAGGTTGCAGATTTTGCGTGTCGGAAACATTACTTGAATAGTAGTAAGTATTTTTGTTGCTAAAAATGGCCATATCATTTTGGTAAGAGTACATGTAATTATTGGTTTGCCATTCGGTAGTAGAATTTGAGTGATAATCTTGTAAAATAGGGGTGTTTTCAAAAATCTGACCTGCTACGGCGAATGCTGCGGCTTTCTTTGGTGTACATTCAAGATTCAAAATATGCGAACCGCTATTGTATTGCGCATAAGCAGGCATACTGTAATGCCACATAGCAGCCATCTGCACACCCAAAGAACGCATAAAATCCGCCATTACAGGATACAGATAGGCACTTTGGTTAAAAAATGTTTCGAACTCATAAACGACCTTGGCTTTATTTTGAAAAGGTGCAGTTAGGGCCCAACCATAATAGGTATGATCCTCGTAGCATTGTTTATACCAGTCTGTAAAATCATATCTTGTCAGGTCCCTCGGATTATCCTGATATGGTTTCTTGACAACACCTTGTCCCGGATAGTTACAAAAAGAAACTACTTCCGCTTTTGACTCGGCTGCTGCTTCAAAAACATCTTCATGTCCTACAATCATTTTATGCCAGTTTAGGTTCCAGGTTACTGGGTGCAAATCGCCCGTTTTCCTAATCACATCATACATTCCGTTAATGTAATTAAGAACTAATAGCTTTCTATATTTGAGATAATTACTGTTATTGTCAACTAAATTTTGCTTTTTCAACCAGGATTTAAAAGGGTAGTAATACGGCGTTTTTTTGATTTCATCATATGAATAATATTTAGGCTCGTTTATAATTTCCCAAATGGCAATGCTTGGGTCGTTTTTATAGGAAACACCGGAATAAGGGTTTTTCCGATTTAGTAGCTGTTTGATGTAATTTTTAGAATAATTTACTGTTTTATCGTTTAAAATCCAGGCAGGACGATAATCAGATTTATTTTTATTTGAATTCATAAATGAATTTATCACTTCACCGCTACCCATGTGGTTAATAAAGGTAATGTAAGCATATATACCTCGCTTGGAAGCCTCTGATATCATATAATCCAGCATGTCTAAATAAATGGTTTCAACTAAATTACCTTTATTATCAGTGAAATCTGCCGGAGTAAGGTGGCAACGAATTAATTTGCCCCCTAAGTGTTCAATTTGATCTAAACTTTCATCTGTCATTTTTTTAAAAACACTGGCATCTTTCGTTATGCCAGCATTCTTCATCTTAGCATTATACTCCCAGGAAAGGCAGGGTTGGAGATTTACTCCCCACAAAGCCACTTCTTTACCATCAGGATAATACAACCTGCCTTTTTTAACATAAATGAAGTCATTATCCTCAGCAAACGTTGGGATTGAAATCGAAAAAAGAATAATAATTTTTAAAAATAGTGTACACTTCATCCCGTTTGTAATTTTTTTTGATTTTTTTTTAATCGCTAATACTTTTAAATCCTGTTTTAAATCATTTCCAACAACGTCAACATTTCGGACATTGTAG
>JBGSWA010000219.1:0-15949 GCA_041752645.1 Gillisia sp.
ACAGCAAAGTGGTTGGCACCGACGAAACTGGCGTGAAGGTTAATACGGCTAAGCATTGGTTCTGGACCTGGCAAACCCCCTTGTTTACCTATATCGCCCATTCCAATAATAGGGGGAGCAAGACCATTGACAGGGAATTCCCGAATGGATTTCTAAAAAGCACTTTGCTACACGATGGGTGGAGGGCTCAGATAAAAACCCCCTCCAAACACCACCAAACTTGTCTGGCGCATTTGCAGCGTATCTTAAACTACCTTAATCAATTATACCCCAAACAAGTGTGGGGCATTAATTTCATAAAGTTGTTATACGACTCCGAGAAACTAAAGAAGGATTTAGAATTTCAAAGTGAGCAATACAATATAGGCCGGGCCTTGATTATTCAACGCTTTGATTATCTATTGAACAACCCACCAAAGGAAAAACACAAAGAACTCTACACCTTTTACAAAAGGATGCTCCGGGAAAACCAACACATTTTTACGTTCCTCTTCATTGAAGATGTGCCATCCCAAAATAATTCTTCTGAACGTGCCATAAGGAATGTCAAGGTGAAACAAAAAATATCCGGACAATTCAAGGTAGAACAAGCGGCACAGAACTTTGCCGAAATACGCTCTGTAATAGACACAACAATCAAAAACGGATTAAATGTCTTGGAAGCCTTGGTCCATATAGCTAAATTTGATCTTCAATCTACAGACTGATTAGTTACGAATATAATTATGGATAACACTTGCCCTGGGGTGTGATCTTTGAAACCTCAATTTTAAAAAGCAAACCAGAGGCTCAGAAGCGATACCATCATTCCTCCGTAACTACCTCAATCAAGATGCTGAGGTTGCATTGGATAAAGTACTTCTTGAAGAAGTACTAAGAATCGGGAGGCCCCTAAATTTTAGTTTTTTGTGCCATTTATTATTATTTGGGTTTCTTTTTTTGTTTGGAAAAAGGCAAACCAGTTTTAATCCTTTAATGGAATCACGCGCATATAGTCCAACATCGCCTTATTCACCGCTACATTCATGTTATTGTTCCAATCTTCAAAAACCAGTGAAAGGTTGTTTTTGCCTTTTTGAAGCTCCACCGTATAGGAATTTGAAAAGCCCCAGTCTGACCACTGATCCTGCCCTCTCTGAGGAAATACCAGCGACCCAACATATTCGCCGTTCGCATATAAACTGCGGATGGCTGCTTTGTTATCGGTGTTCCAGGGTCCACTCCCATTAGAATATCTGAAATCGACTATATACTTTCCTGCTTCAGAAACCTCTACTGGAAGTTCTATCTTTTGGTCTTGTTCATTGGAAATCTCGATAAATCCGCTACCAGAATAGTTGACGAAACCCTCAGAAGATCTCCGGGTGAAGCTCTCTAATTCCAATAGTTGGGTTTCGGAATCTGAATAGATCCAAAGTGGTTCACTGGTAAAGGATTCGAACCCATTTGGGCCAATTGCACTTACTTTGTATTCCGCAAAATCGGAGGCTGAGACCCTGTGACTGGTTTTTTCGGTCTCCTGGGCAATTTCTCCGTTGCGGTAGATCCTGTATTTCTGTGCAGTTTCAAGGGATTCCCAGCTTAAAATGCCATCTTTAAGCTTTGTTTGAGGCGTAGTCAGTGAAAACTTGTTTCCTACCAGATTTATAGGATCGAGCCCAAATTCATTATTCTTCATCTTGATCGAGAGGTTGTGCTCCCCGGAAATATTTGCTGGTAAAAAGCCATTTTCCAGAGGTTTTCCCTCCAGTAAGATTTCTTCTATTTCATTTCCAAAGCCTTTTACCGTAATATTTAAGATTGCATCCCGGTAAGGGAAATTAGAAAGTTTCTTTGTTCCGCCGTAACCCTTAGGAATCACAGGATTGAAGGCAATCCCCTCTTCCTGAAATTCCATTCCCATAAATACACGGTGCACCATTGCAAGGTTCCCTGCCATACTCCACAACATCCTGTTGGAGTTGATCTCCGTACCTTCAAAATCCCCGTTGTCAGCTACAAAATTTTCATAATTGCTCAGGAAAAGTGCAGCCGGACGATAAATGGAAGCTAAACCGTGGTTCAGGACTTTTTCATTTCCGGTCTTTGCCGCTGCCAGGTTCCAGTAGGATTGTACGAATGGCCAGATTCCGTTATTGTGGTACGGCGGAATTCCCGGTATCTGCGGATAAATTGATGTAATTCCGTAAGCAGTTACAGGGGATTCAGAAAGGATTCTTTTCGACTTGCTTTCATCGGCCACCTCAAAAATGACTGCTAAGGACTCCCCTAATGCCTCAAATCTTTCCGAGAGGTTCATGTATTTTCTTCCGTATAAATACTGGGCGTAGTAGCCTTTTTCCTCCTGCCAAAGCTGTTCATTGATGGCGACTTTTATAGTTTCTGCCCTGTCAGAATATTCTGAACCATCCTTTCCCAATGCTTCGGCCATCTTGGCCAAGAGCTTGTGTGCCTGAAAATGTACCACGTTCGTCCCGAGATTTTGGGATTCAGCAATGTCCATATTCGACATCCACTTCGGATAAGTTTGCTCCCTCCAGTCAAGGAAAGAAGATTCCCCTTTATATAAACCGGTTTCGCTTTTTATGGTCAGAAAGTCATCCTCGAGGGTGTTGCGAATGATCTCATAACTTTGCTCAAGCCATTCTCTGTCCCCGGTTACCTTATAAACTTCCCAGGCAGCAATTGCCCAAACAGTTCTGTCTGAAGAAATCGGCCAGGCGCCGCCTGAACCCGTATCCTGAATAATTCGGCCTCTTCTGACCTTTTTCATAAGACTGATTTTCGCGATCTCCGGTTCATGATAAGCAAAAGCGAGATAAATACTATAGCTTATATCACGGGTCCATACCCCGCTCCATTCTGCGCCTGTACGCAGGGTGCTGTCAGGTTCAATATTCTTGAAGGCTTCTTCGGTGGATAGTTTATAAAGCGCATCAACAATCGGCTGCTCTGAAGAATAAGATGGTTTTTTAGAAATGTCTTCGCTCAACACCCAGGTTTTCTCTTTATGACCCGAAGGATCAAAAGGGTTCAATTTGAGGGTGATCTCATAAATGCCATCAGCATCCTCATCAGTCAATTCCAGATTGTTTTCTTCCAGATTGGAGAAGTCCCAGGTTAGCGGCTCTGAACCCCCGGCAATATAAAAGCCTTTAAAATCCTGTTTTGCGATCCTGCTGCCATCAAAAGCCTCATAATAGCCCTGCTTTTCAAACTGATCCAGCACCGGAGTCATATCTGCCCGGAAGGTGTATTGGTGATTTGGCGCCAGCTTTTGTCCTGTATCCTCAGGTTTTGTGGCATCGAATTTTCCAAAAACAAGCACTGGGGATACGTGAGAATCGGGTGATATCAAAAGGTGATGGTCATTCCCGGAAGGCAGCTCTATATCCTTCTCATTTATTGTCAATTTAAAACTCACCAGGTTTGAATAATTCTCGGTGGCAGAACTCTGATAATTTGAAGTCATTTTTTCAGGAGAAATAATAACCGCTTTATTATTCCCCTGCACCACACTGTCTTTATAAACTGTGAATTGGTCTGAAGCATACAATACATCTGAAACTTCCGCCGGGCCTGTGGCACAGGATGCCAAAAATATAAAAAGTATCACCGTTGTTGAATAGTTAAAAAGTTTCATCTAAATTTATTAAAAATAATTGTTATTTTGTTTCTATTTCTATCTGTAATTCCGCCGACTCATCAGGAATCTTGATCAGCAGTAAATTCTCGTCCTTATTATAGCTATATCCCGATTTATCGAACCGGGTGTTCCAATCTTCCTGAAGTTTGGAAGGCTTATCTTTCATCTTCTTAGCATTCAGGAAAACTTCTTTGGGTGCATTCTTCATATGAATTTCCAGCCAATAGTTACGTTTTTCGATACTTGAAAATCCCGAAGTTTCCGGCTTGTGAATAGTAATCTGTATTGCTGAAGCAGTAGATTTAGCCTTCACCTCGGTTTTTTTGAATTCGCCTCTCTTGTAATCATTGGTAGTCCCTGCATCCTCATAAATGACAAATTCCGAAGCTTTTCCTGAAGGAAATATTTCTAGGATCATGGGGGTATTTTCCATAGCGCCGATATAAGGCATCACCGGCATCTTTGGAATAATCGCACCTTGCTTTACAAACATGGGAATTACCTCGAGCGGAGTGTTGTAAACCACAGTTTGTTCCCCGTCAAAAATTTTTTCCGGATCATTATAATCAATCCAGGTTCCCTGTGGCAGGTAAACCTCCCTTGTAGTTGCCCCTTCTTCCACCACTGGCGCTATTAACAGTTCTTCCCCAAACAGGAACTGATCCCCAAGGTTATAAGTTTCCTGGTCCCCGGGATACTCGAGCACCAAAGCTCTTAGGATGGGCATTCCGGTATCATAAGCTTCGCGGGCATACGTGTAAATATAGGGGTGAAGCTGATATTTCAGTTCGATGGATCTTTTAGCGATCCTTTCAGCTTCCTCTCCAAATAGCCAGGGTTCCACTGCATTATTTCCTTCGTGATGCACCCTACTTAATGGAGTAAAAACTCCAAACTGGAGCCAACGGACATATAATTCCGTAAATTCTTCATAATCTGTGATCTCCCCGCAATAGCCCGAAATATCTGTGGTCCAGAAGGGGATAAGCCCGATGCCTGCAGACAAGCCCATTGGCACCTGATTTGCAAGGTTCTTCCATCCGTCGGTTACATCTCTTCCGTTTCCGCTATCGCCGCTCCAGCCAAAGGTATAGCGCTGCATTCCGGCATAAGCCGCTCTGGTCATCTGGAAAACCCGCTGATTGGGGTTTCTTTTCTCAAACTGTTCGGTAACCACTCGGTCCCATTCCAGGCCGTAAACATTATGGATCTCAGCATGCATGCCTTTGTAATGCTTCATATATAGCCTGTCTGTGCTTTCTTCGTTGGTCCAGGCCGGTTCGCCCATATCTGTCCAGAAACCTTTCACTCCATCGTCAATCGGCTTTTGCTGAAGTTCTCCCCACCAGTCGGCCACTTCGGGATTTGTGAAGTCTACTACTCCGGCGTTCCCTCCCCATGGCCAGGGCATATCATAAGGTTCTCCCGTGCGGGAATCGGTAGCCAAAAATCCTTTTTTTGCCGCCTCTTGCCACTGGCCTGCGACAGCCCGAGAGATAACCGGATCCTGAGAAATAATTACTTTAAATCCCTCCTCAGCTAAATCTGAAAGCATCTTTTTGGGGTTATCATATCTGTCTTTTCTCCACTCAAAATTTTGCAAACCTTCCACCCAGCCAATATCCTGATATATAATATCGATCGGAATTTCCCTTTTTCGATACTCTGCTGCGATTTCTATTGTAAGATCTTCATTCACAAGCATTCCGCGGCTCTGCGACCAGCCCAGAGCCCAGTTGGGTGGCATAATTGGTTGTCCTGTTAACTCAGTGTAACTCTGAATTACCTCCTTGTGGTCTTTGCCATACAGGAAGTAATAGATAAACGCCCCATCAGGTGCCGAAAATGAGAAATAGGCATCCGATTTTTTGCCGAAATCAAATTCGGTTTTATAGGTGTTGTCAAGGAAGATTCCGTAGTTATAGGTACTCAAAAAGAAAGGAATACTTTTGTACAAAGGATCTTTGGTATCCGAATAGCAGGGTTTGTCGCTGTTCCACATGGTGTAAGAGCGACCTCTGCGATTAATCGGGCCAGTTTTTTCACCTAAACCGAAGAACTGCTCTTCTTTTCGTAGCGCTTTTCGCGTTTCTACCTGGGTGCCATCTACTACATATGATTCATCATTAGAATCTCCAAGCACTAACCTCTGATATTTATCAAAGATCTGGATCTTAAAAGGCTGTTTTTGGATCATGACCCGCAGGTCTCCGGTAAAAATATCAAAACCGGAAGCCGATTCATTTACATTGA
Source organism: Gillisia sp. (assembly GCA_041752645.1). Classification (GTDB taxonomy): domain Bacteria; phylum Bacteroidota; class Bacteroidia; order Flavobacteriales; family Flavobacteriaceae; genus Gillisia. Next base: position 5,900 of record JBGSWA010000219.1, read on the forward strand.
CTTTAAAACCCGGTTCAAATTCCTCGTTAATGACGGCAAAGGATTCGTTGTTCCTTTTAAATTCACCATCAGGGGAGAACCAGAATTTAATGTTTTTAGAGTCCAGGAACTTCAAGGATAGTTTCTCTCCGTTTTCACAGCCAAAGACTACTTTATTTCCGTTCAATTCATAGGAACTACAGGTAAGTGCCGAGGTATCCTGAGCAAATACATTCAGTGAAAGAAGGAGGCTCAGAATAGGTGTTATGGCGATTTTAAGGTGCTTTAGCATATTTTATGTTTTAAAGTAATGTACCGGGCTGTAACTATTATTTTGCCCGTCAGAGGATTTAATGCACCAGAAACAGGTCTCATTCTCCTCTAATTCAATCTCTTCAGCGGAAGCTATCAAAACCTTTAATTGAATGTTTTAGTAAGCATTATTACTTCAGTTGATTCGCCAGGGCCTCTGCTGTTTTGAATTGAAAAGGCCCCCGGCTATTTATTATTATATTTCACTTTAATTACAGAGCTTCGAAATGGATGGTTTCCTCGTAAAGGTTAATCGTGATAAGGTATTCACCCTGGGTTTCCTCGGTGATCTTCCATTTATAATCGGGGCCGGTACAGCCTAAATGGGCTTCAAAATTTCCAGATGCTGGAGCAGCATCTGCCTGAGTAGGATGCAACCAGTCTGCGTCACACCAGTCGCCGGAATATGTGGATATTTTAAATTCTCCCGGACTTAATGGTCCCTGGTAAGTGAAAATAAATGGGTCTGTATTGCTTTGGGTAAAACCGACAGCTGGAGATCCGATGTTCCAGATATTTTCAGATGCATCTCCTATTAAATACAATTCAGAATAAGGTGCATTCTTCGCTTCAAAATGTACCGTCTCATTCTGTAAATTCACGGTGATCCTGTAGCGACCTTGAGTTTCTTCAGTTACCTGCCACTGATTGTCGGGTCCGTCGCAACCTTGTGTAATTATGAAGGTTGAAGCTTCAGTTATGGAAGCACCGTTCTCGGTTGCATTTATCCATTGCCCGTCACACCAATCTCCGGTAAATGTGGAAAACTTGAGATTTCCGGAGATAAGGATGCCCTGGTAAACAAAGGTGAATGGATCGCTCTCACTCTGAGTAAAAGCTGCCGGAGTCCCAATGTTCCAAACACTTTCAGAAGCATCTCCTAGAATATAAATTGCACTAAAGGCCGGCTGTGCATCTTTTACCTCTACCTCCAAGGAACCTTCGGCAGCACCACCAGCCCCGGCCGCTGAAAGCGTTACAGTATACGTACCTGTTTCAGCATAAGTGTGAGAAGGAGTAGCTTCCGAAGAAATTTCAGACCCGTCTCCAAAATTCCACTCGTACTGAGTTACATTCTGACTCTGGTTCGTAAAATAAATACTTAGAGGATCTTCCTCATCGACTTCAAAGGTGAATCCCACAGAAGGAATTCCAAGCACACTCACCTCCTGGGAATAGGTACTGGTGTTTTCTTCATTCACCGCGGTAAGTATTACAGTATAATTTCCCGCTGAAACATATTGGTAGGAAGGATGTTTTTGTGTGGAAACTCCCACTCCATCCCCAAAATCCCAAATAAATTCTTCCGCTTCCACACTCATATTTGTAAAACTGATAAGCTGCGGATTATCGCCTACCGCTTCAAGGGAGAAGTCGGCTGTAGGTGCGGGGGTTACTTCTGTAAAATCATCATCAGAACTGCAGGAAGCAAGTCCAAGGATGAAAAGGAAAAGAGTTGAATAGACTTTAATATTTTTCATAATGTACATTTGTCCTGGTTAGTATTCGAGCACAAGCATGCTCCAGAATTTGAGGTATGGTACCTCAAGAGTGATCTCATTCCCACTCTGGCTGAATTCGAGTTCCTGTGAGGCACCCCCGTCAATATCGGGGGATGCAAACCACACTTTTGAAACACTTCTTCCAGTCTCAACCGTGATGCTGAAATTGTCTTTTACCAAGGGTTGCATCTGGACCTTACGGTCATCCCTCCATTGCAGAGTTGAAACTCCGTCATAATTCAAGATGTGAAGTACCTGATGGTTTTCAAGTTGTTTTCCAACCACAGCAGCTTGTCCGACAACCGGAGGCCAGCTGTTTAGTTTTATATCAGCATCAAGAGATTGTACAGCGGGAAAATTAAAACTTCCACCATCGCGTAACAGGTTCTGATATGCTGTGTGGAAATCGTAGTACTCTTTTATACTGTTGCCAAGCTCCTCGCTCATGTCTAATTTATCATTCGGAAAATATTCGCTGGACAACATATGTTCTCCCAGTTCGAGATGGGCACCTCCAAAGGCGAAGATCACCGCATCTGTCATTAAGACAGAAGGAGTATTGAAGCTTCCGTCCTGAGAGTTGTAGTTCATATAAGCCGCCAGTACGGTGTTGAGCTCGCCGTTGGAATACTCATAATTCTCCTGGATCACCTTTGCCAGATCCTGATATTGGTATCTGCTCCATATCTCGGAATATGCAAAATCTACCGGAGCATTCAGGATGTCCTGCTGTTCATATTGATCGACCGCATTTAGAACCAGCTTCTTACCTGGGAAACGATTTTCAAGAGAAACAAGGAAGTCCTGGTATGCATCGCCCAAATCTATTTCATAACCTTCATAGTTATAAACCGTACCTCGATTACCTAATTGATCAAGGTGCCAGCCATCAAAATCCAGATTCTCATAAACTGTGGCGGTCTCTCCAAAAATGTGCTCCTGCCATTCCTTGTTTGCCGGATCGGTAAGCTGAATGTCCCCAAAACCGGAAAGTATGTGGCGATCAATGGAATTATGGGTGCGGTCATTAAACATTAACCACTGCGCAGGCACAGGCTGTACTTCATCTTTTTTCCAGGCTCCAAAGAGAAGATTGTAAAACATGGAAGCCATGTTGCGCTCCTGCGCCTGCTCGATATATCCTTCTACTGTTGACAAATATATCTCCCTGCTAAAAAGATCGTTCCAGGTTTCGGCTGGTACTCCACTCTCATCGAGAGGCAATGGCCTGTGGTGTTCAAAATGCCAGTCATAGTACTGCAGCCCGTTTATGTGATAATCCTTCAGATTATTCAGAATAACGCCTCTTTGAGTTTCAGACATATTTTCAAATTTTGAAAGGAAGCCATAGCGCGGAAATTTTGTCCAGTCTGATGACACATCTACGGCTACTGTTCCAATTATGGTTTCTTCACCACTCGTTTCTTTTACCAGCTCTACCATGTAGCCTCTAAAATCTTCGGAAGGTGGCTCCCAGGTCCAGGAAGTACCGGTAAGCGGCATCTCTTCTATCACCTGCCCCAAGTATTTATAGCGTACCGTAGTGCTCTGGTGAGTTCCATTCACGCTAAAGTTCACTTCCTCTCCCGGATTGTATTTTGCTTTTTCCTTTTTGAAATTAAGGACCTCGCTGTAGCTCATGGTCACCCCTTCTTCAATGGGACTTAAAAGTGCTTCATCATCGTTGCTACAGGCGCTCATCACCAGCAGGGTCATCAATAAAAATATGCTGTTTCTTTTCATCTTTTTGTTTTTTGGCCTTAAAGGGCTGTAATGGTCAAGGTTTCGGTATCAAGATTAATCCGAATCTCATAATCCCCGGAATCATCAGCAGAAAGCTTCCATTTATTATCTGGGCCTTCACAGCCTACGATTGTAACGAACTCGGTATTTGTAATAGACTGCCCGTTCTCCGCAGGATTCACCCAGTCTCCATCACACCATTCTCCCTGGTATTTAGAGAACTTAATCTCCCCGGGAGTAAGAGGTCCTTCGTACACGAAATCTCCATTTATGTATTCCATTGGAGCAGGATTGTTGATATTCCATCCATTGGGCCCTGCATCTCCAACGATGTGCAGGTTTACCTTGTTGAATCGGATGGTGTTGTTTGCGGTGTTAAGGCTAATTCTGTATCTGCCTGAAGTTTCTTCAGTCACCAACCAGGTATTGTCGGGTTCGCAACCGGCAGCCTGAGTTACTTCCCCATTCTCCAGTGCTTTATCAGCTACCTGTGGCCTGTACCAGTCTCCACACCAATCACCCATTGGGCCGGCAAAGATCTTAAACTCACCCGGCGCAAAATTTCCTTCGTAGTTAAAGACGAAAGGATCAAGTTCACTTTGCGTAAAGGCTGTAGGATTATCAAGATTCCAATCGCTCTCTGTTGCGTCTCCGACGATAAACAGTTCAGAAAACGGGGCATCTTCTACAGGAGTCACCTCTATTGTCTTGTTGAGAAGATCTACTCTCAAGGTATAATTACCTTCTTCTGAAATTGTCCATTGCACATCTTCCCCGCTTCCGCCTTCGCTGTAGACAATCTGGTTGTCATTATCGGGATCTTTTGTATAGAAATCCTGGCAGAAACAATCATCCTGACTAACTGCGAATTTAAAATTGCCTGCGGAAAGTATTCCTTCATAAATGAAAACCCCTCGTTGATTGGCCGCATTCAGTTCTGCCGCATTGGAGATATCCCAGCCATTTGGAGAAGCATCTCCCACAAGAAACAAGCTGTTCGAGACCGGCTTGTAAGCACCTACCGAAAAAGCCATTTTTGACACCTGCGCTTCAACCGAAGCATCTGTTATCTCTGCCGTAAGTCTCGCCTCAAGCTCATAGGAATTTCCGGCTTCAAGACCACTGTTAAGCAATCTGTGATTTAAGGTTCCGTGATCTATAGAAGCCATATATTGGTTCTGAACTCCTTCCACCAAGGTAAGTAAGGGGTCTGAAAAATCATGCCCTGCATGATCTATTTCAAGAGTGTACTTAATGGCAGCCCCGGTACCTCCATTGGTACCACTGGACCAGGTAAAGTTAAGTTCGTTTCCAATAAAACGTTCCTCCAATTCCAGATTTTGCTCAGAAACATTTAGAACCAGTTCATTATCAATATTTTCGAGGGAAGGATCCTTCAACTCGTCTTTATCACAGGAACCGCTAATTACTCCCATGACAACGGCGAGGGTTACTACGTAAAATCGCTTCAGGTTTAAATTTGAATTCATATTTCTCATTTTTTAATAACCGGGGTTCTGAACAAGGTTCGGGTTCCTGTCCAATTCTATTTGTGGGATCGGGAACAACAAATGCTTTTGGGCAGCATTGTTCCGGCCAATGGATCTAAGGAAATTAAGTCCGTATTCCCCATTATTTACACGGATAAGATCAAACCATCTTTGTCCTTCAAAAGCCAGCTCTATTCTGCGTTCTTGTAGTACAGCATTTCTGAAATCCGCCTGACTTAGACCTTCTATAGCATCAAGCCCGGCACGGTTACGCACCATATTTAAGTAGGTTTCGGAAAGGGTGGTTTGTCCCAACTCATTCAAGGCTTCAGCTTTCATTAGAAGCACATCGGCATATCTAAGAATTGGGAAGTTCAGCGGACTGTTGTCATAGGCAGAAACCTGGCTAAGGGGCACTAGGAATTTCCTTGTATTATAACCTGTGAAGGAGAAGCGGCTTTCGTAAACTTTCCCGTCGAATTCTGGTCCTCCTTCGTAAAGTACTGTTGCACCCTTCCGCTCGTCTCCTTCTTCATAGGCATCTACAAATTCCTGGGTTGGTTGGTTCCAACCATAACCACCGGCCACAAAATTGGCGCCTCTTGGGCCCATAAAAGGACTTGCCCATGAAGCCTGATTTTCATTGCTCCAGAAATCATAGCCTCCCGTAGAGGCATATTGCACTTCAAAAAGGGATTCAACAGAATTTTCATTGGTAATGGAAAAATTATCAGCAAAATTTTCATTCAAAGCATAGCCAAGATTTTCAACTTCAGTAGTGAACTGCACTACTTCCTGATAATTCCCGAGGGTTAAATGAACTTTTGCCAGCATACCATAAGCAGTCCCCTTAGAAGCCCTTCCTGCATTTTCTGAACCGTAGGAGGATTTAGGAGGTAAAAGATCTGCAGCAGCCAAAAGATCACTGATAATTAGTTCATAAACCTGTGCAACAGGATTGCGAGGCGGGAAAAGGTCGCTGTCTGAACTTTGCGGTTCGGTGATCAATGGTACATCTCCAAAGAATCTTGCAAGAATGAAATAGTAATGCGCTCTAAGGAAATGAGCTTCACCCATACTTCGGTTTCTGGTATCTTCATCGATATCAAGTTCCGGTGCAGCATCCAGGACGATATTTGCCATTAAGATTCCCGGCCATGGGCCTCTCCATAAATCCAGTACTCCGGCATTGTCTGTAGATGTTACAAAATTGGCCATATCCTGGGTTTCGACCCCATCAGCTCCTCCCCCGGCGCCTACTATGCTGTTTCCGGCCATAATATCCGTGGACCACATTCTCAAATTGTAAAGCTTTGCCCATTGTAATGGCTGGTATGCTCCATTGACCACAGTGACCAATTCCTCGGCGGTAGTAGGATAATTTTCAGTGTTTATGGTATCCAGCGGCTGCCTGTCAAGAAAATCGTCACTACAGCTCATAAGGAGCAGGGCAACAAGTGACATTAAGTATGTTTTAAAGTGTCTCATCGTTATTTTTTAAAATCCAAGATTAATTCCTACTGTGAAGTTGCGGGTCACAGGATACGTATTGTTGTCAATTCCGTTGGGTCCTACTTCAGGATCAAAGCCTGAATAGTCTGAGATCGTGAACAGGTTTTGTCCAGCCAGATAAACCTTTGCAGAGCTAAATACATTATCTGCAAAGCTATCTACCGGTATATTATAACTGAGGTTCACATTCCTTAGTCTTAGATAAGAACCATTCTCAATGTACCGTGTTGATGGCCGCGTGTTGTTGTTAGGATCACCAAAAACTGCTCTTGGCATATCTTGGCTGGATCCGAGACCTCTCCATCGATCAAGCACAGCTACTGACTGGTTGGTGGTAACCGACATACTTTCGGTGTACAGCCTGTTAGCGTTGAAAATATCATTTCCATAGACCCCCTGGAAGAAGATACTAAGACCGAAATTCTTATACCTGACAGTGTTGTTGAGAGAGTATGTAAATTTGGGGTTTGGGTTACCAATAAAAGTACGGTCATCATCTGTAATACGTCCGTCGTTGTTGACATCCTTAAATCTGATATCACCGGGAGCTGTACTGGTTGCGGGATTCGTACCCGGGGATTGTTCTGCAGCATTATCAACCTCGTCCTGGGTTTGAAAAATTCCCTCCTGAATAAATCCGTAAAAAACATTGATGGGATACCCCGGCTGAATGCGTGCAAGATTATAATTTAATCCAATTCCCCCGGTTGTTAGCGGAGTGTCACTGTTAATGCTTATCACCTCATTATCATTGTAGGTGAACACATAATCTGTACTCCATCCAAAGTCTTCTCTTGTAAAATTATTGGTTGTAAGGATCGCTTCCAACCCCTGGTTCCTAATCATTCCGGCATTGATAAACGGCACATAAATATCTGAGTAACCGGAAGTGACAGGCACAGATTGCGGTACCAACATATCTTCCGTGTCTTTGCGATAAACATCAACTTTTAAGTCCACAGCCCTGTTAAATAATGTAGCATCAAGACCTATATTGTATTGCTTCTGTGATTCCCATTGTACATTTGTATTTGGCAAAGTGGTAGGAACCGCGGCAGTGACAAAATTGCCATTGAAGTTATACACATTGGTGTTGTAGGCAGAAGCAAAAGCGTAATTACCAATCTCCTGGTTTCCGGTAATTCCATATCCCAATCGTAACTTAAGTTCGTTAATGTGTTTGGACTCTTTTAGAAAGTCTTCATCTGAAATTCTCCATGCAGCAGAAGCTGAAGGGAAGGTTCCATATTTATTACCGGCACCAAACCTGGATGATCCGTCTCTTCTAATGGTTCCGGTCAGGTAATACTTGTCGATATAATCCAGTTGAACCCTTGCGAAATAAGAGAATATAGCCCATTCAGCCCCACTTCCATTGATGGTTGGCAGTTCAATTCCATTGTTGATCTGCTGGGTAGATTCACTCGGGAAATTTTGTACAGATCCATTCAAAAATTTGAATTCATTCTCCTGAGCACTTGTTCCCACTAATGCTGTTATAGAAGAGCCGTTATCAAATTCTTTTTTATAAGTAAGGGTGTTGTCCCAAAGAATGGTAATGCTTCGATTTGAAGATTCAAAAAGGTAAGCATTTGGTGCTATATCTGAATCCCAGCTGTAGGCAGGGCTCCAGGTTCTTCCAAACCAGAAATTCGCTTCCGCCCCAAAAAGGGATTTCAAAGTGAAATTTTTGAAAATATCCAGCTCTCCAAACACATTCCCCTGCAGGTTGTAACCACTTGTGGTATTATCCACTATAGTCGCTTTTCCTATAGGATTTTCAACATCTCCGGAATATATTGGCTGACCAATTGGTCCGGAAAAATTTCCATTTTCCCTGTAAATAGGTTGCGTTGGAAGAGAAAGTATTGCTCCGGTGATGTTCATCTCCCCCTGCTCCTTAACATCGTGATTCACTTTAAGGGAGTTTCCGAAACGCAGGCGTTCGTTCACATCGACGTCGCTGTTTAACTGAAAAATATACCTTTTGTAGTTATTATTGATGATGATCCCCGACTGGTCAAAGACGTTCAGCGAGGTATACACGTTAGAATTTTCGTTTCCGTTGCTGTAAGCAAGCGTCACATTATTTTGATGGCCTGTGGTAAAAAGAGCGTCCAGCCAGTCTGTACCTGCACCAAGCGAAATGGGATCTGCAAAATCAGGATTAGTGGCAAATCCACCTGCGGCCAGCATCTCATTGCTCAGCTGTGCGAATTGTTGCGCATTTAAAACATCGATCATATTAGTAGGCTCCTGAATGCCCGAGAACACATCAAGGGTTAATTGCCCTACTCCGGCTTTTCCTCGTTTGGTAGTAATAATGACTACCCCGTTAGCTCCACGGGATCCATAAATAGCCGTGGCGGAGGCATCTTTAAGAATCTGCATAGATTCAACATCCTGCATATTCACCTGATTAAGGCCTCCGTTCAAAGGCACTCCGTCTACAACAATAAGAGGATCATTGTTTCCAATGGTTCCAATTCCCCTGATCCTAATAGTAGGATTACTTCCCGGTTGCCCCGAAGTAATTACCTGCACCCCTGCTGCACGACCCTGCAAGGCTTCTCCTATATTTGATACCGGCTGGGATTCAATATCGTCTAAATCGATTGCGGAAACAGACCCGGTTAGATCTCTCTGGCGCGATTGTCCATACCCAATGACCACCACCTCATCAAGAGCGGCTGCATCGGTGTTAAGGGTAATGGTCATAAAATCTTCCGATGCTGCAATCGTTTTCGTTTTATAGCCTAAAAAACTAATTTCAAGGATGGAGGATTCTCCCGAGATTTCTATTTCAAAAATCCCGTCAAAGTCTGTTAAGACCCCGTTACTTGTTCCTTTTTCAATTAATGTAGCACCCGGAAGTGGGATGCCGGAAACCTCTAAAACCTTTCCCTGAATAATTCTTTTTCCATTGTCCTGAGCCGTAGCTAAAAAGCTAATGCCGAACAAAAAGAACAGGAAGAAGCCCGTGATCCGTTTTTTAAAATAATTGTTGGTTCGCATTTATGTTTTTTTTGTGAATAGATCTAAAAAATCTTATCCTTTAAATAAGTAAACAAATTTCCACATTTTTCTCCCTCGATTTACTAAAGGAAATTTCCATATAGAAAATATAGAGTTGCTTTTGAACACGAACCCTTATCTTAATGGGGTTTAAAAGAATTTATGGAGGTGTTTTTATATAGAAATATGCAAAGGGAAAATGTTGTTTTTAGAGCTGAAGGGTAGAATTTTCTATTAATTTCTGGTCAAAATCCTTCTTTTCCAGGATTGATTTTTTCCGGATCTTGGTTTTATAGGCATAAATAGAATTGACAGAGTACCCTAGGATTTGGGCAATGATTTCATTGTGCCTGATTCCAAGCCGGATTAATGCAAAAATCCGCAATTCATTATTTAGAATCTGGTCTTTTTTAACTGTGATCTGCTCTTCTTCTTTTAGCAGGGAATTAAACTCTTTAATGAAATTCGGAAGAGCACACGTCTGAACTCCAGTCACA
>JBGSWA010000220.1:0-10679 GCA_041752645.1 Gillisia sp.
AAGTTATCGTTTAAAGAACAGAAAAACTTTTTTTGATAATGAGAATTAATCAATGTACTTTTAATTAATTGTGTACTCTTGTTGCCAAAAATTGTGTATTCCAATTTACCAATTTTTGTGTATTGTTGTTTACTGTTTACACATGTCCTCAATCGTCCATTTTTGATTTATTTTGTTAGGTTGAAAACTTTTATAAGTTCCTTGATTTATGTAATTACCAGCTTCGAATGTTTTCATTTTTTAATTTAAGTATAAACTTAAACAAAACTACTTCTTATTTAAGAATATTGCAAAAAAATTAATTAAGGAAGGGCGTAAGTTAAGTATATTCTTAAAATATTAATTATTGAAAGGTGTTATTTAATGTTGCCCAACGTGTTATAGAGCATCTAATGTAAAGGTTTCTATCAATATCAGGGGGATGATCCAAAATCAGGCATTTAAACCATTCTCACAAGCCTTGTAATTAGGCGACGGTGGCGGTTAGTAATTTGTGAACAGGGACAAAGCCACCCTCTCTCCGGGGCGCAAATTTAGCGGTACAACGGTTCATAATTAAAAATCCAAAGTGGCATCATTTCAACCATTTTACCTGGCACGATTCGATCCGTAATATCCAATTTGGTAATAGCAGTATTGAGATAACTTTGGCGCCCAGTGAATTAATGGAAAAAAGTAATTTTATCATTTGATCAATTAAAAAAAGCATGTTGAGATATCTTTTCCAAACGCTCCATAGGCGAAGCTTTAATATAGTTGTAGAAGACTTTTTCCGAAAGAACTGATTTTGAGAATATACTTTTAGTGAAGCTTCCAGATGTATTAGACGAGACTCAAAAACAGAATAAGGTTAAAAACTTCTTACAAAAGTTAAGAAAGCAGGGTAAGATAACACTCAACGAGTGATCGGCATAAAATCACTTCAAATAAAGTTAAAAATGTGTTAAAGGTGTCTAATTCGGTGGCACTCCATTTGAAGGTGATGGGAAGTCCCTTTAATAAAGGGCGAAGCGATTTTTTAAGAACTCCCGCCTCGAGTACTTTTATGGTATCAAATAAGACTAAAACCCCGTAAACTTCACTGTTTACGGGGATTTTCATTTTTAATGATGTCAATTGATATCATCTAATATTAAATCAAAGTGCGCCCGAATTGATTGTAAGCGACTGTTAAATAGGGTATTACGGTTTTTTTTATTGACTTTAAATTAATTAATTTTATTTCAGATTTAAAACCAGAAAGATGCAGGATTTACTATCAGTACTATTTTATGTGAGGAAGAGTAAGCATGAAAACGCTACTCAGGCCACGGTATATCTAAGAATAAATTACGATGGGAGAAGAGCGGAAATAAGTTCCATGCGGAAAGACTATTGTATTGGAAGTTCTGGAGCATATTTCGACGGTTTTATTGGAGGCTTGAGGCCATTTGACGCAAATTGAAAGGTTTTTTAAATCGTGTCAAGTGTCATTACAAATCCTATTTTTCATCTTTCAGGCATTGGCCTTAAAGCTTCTTAAAGGATGTGAAGATAACTCGGCATTAAGGCCTGCTAATTTCTAATTTCCAGACCATTGCCTTCCCAAAAAATACATTTAGAAGGAATGACTCGGGAGCTGAATCTACAACCTGGAGAAGTGTCGGTTAGTTCAAAACATGAAAAAAGTTCAGATCTGGCGGACTCAGGCAAAAAAGAGCTTTCCGGAGTGGAGCGGTTCGCTCCCGTTTTTTCGGGTTTGCGAATTAGCGGAACGAAGGGAATCACTTTTTTGCCTGTGTCCATGACCTTTTTCACGAAGCGCTTACCCCTAAATGGAGAGCAACGGAATAAGGAGAATGTGCTGAGGGATGCACCAGATAGATTAGTTTAGTCTCTGAAAATATTTTCTTATTAGTATTTTTCTTCCAGACTGTCCATAGAAGAACTATACCCGAAATGATATAATTTAATAATTATTAAGTATTTTATACCTTTTCAGGTATAAAATATAATAATTTTAGTATATTGCACCCATAAAGGTATATTAATGGAAAAATGGAATCGTCTCAATCCTATTGCTGAATATGTGCGAAAACAGAGGAAAACGAGTAAAATGACCCAATCAGAGTTGTCCGACCTGACGGGTGTAGGGCTGCGTTTTGTTCGCGATCTGGAACAAGGCAAGCCCAATTTAATGACCGATAAAGTAAATCAGGTATTGCTTTTTTTTGGCGCTACTTTGAAACCTCAGCCTATAACAAATGAGACAAGCTAAAATTTTTATTGACGATATATTAGCTGGATTACTATCTGAGAATGAAGAAGGGTATTTTTTTCAGTATGAAAAAACTTATTTGGATAGTATGGTTAAGAAACCTGTTAGTTTGACATTGCCACTTCAAAAAGAACCTTTTAAAGCCGAATATTTATTTCCGTTTTTTGATGGGTTAATACCAGAAGGCTGGTTATTAAATATCGCTCAAAAAAACTGGAAATTAAATCCGCGTGATCGTATGGGATTACTGATGGCCACCTGTAAAGATTGTATAGGTAATATAAGTGTGACACCGTTATGAAAAATTGTTTAGCCTGTTTACAGCCTTTAGAAAAGAATGAAATAATCTATCATCCTAAATGTCTTGCAGATTTCTGGCAGAATGATACTCCTGTATTGAAATTAGACTACTCAATATTAGAACTGGAAAAACTAGCCAAAGAAAATATCTCACAACGTATCACGGTTCCCGGTGTACAGCCAAAACTTTCATTAGGGTTTACAGACCAAGAAGAAAATAAAAGATTAACAATAGTGGGAGCATTGAATGGTAAATATATTTTAAAACCACCTTATTCACAATATCCGCAAATGCCAGAAATAGAGGCATTATCGATGTTAATGGCTCAGGCTTGCGGAATTGCAACAGTTCCTTTCTTACTAATTCCTTTGAAAGATGGTGAGCTGGCATATCTTACACGTAGAATAGATCGGGATCAGAAAAACAATAAATACGCTATGGAAGATGCCTGCCAATTTACTGAACGCCTTACCGAACACAAATATCGTGGCTCTTATGAACAAATTGCCAAAGCTATCTTTAAGTATAATGGAAATCGACTGATGGACGTCGTACATTTTTATGAGCAGGTAATTGTATCATACCTAATTGGTAATAATGATATGCACTTAAAGAACTTTTCCTTGATATCCACAGAAACCAATTCATATCAATTGGCACCGGCTTATGATATACTTGCTGTAAAACTGCTAATGCCAGAGGATGATGAAGACCTAGCGCTAACACTTAACGGAAAAAAGCTAAAATTAAAGCAGAATGATTTTAACGAAGCTATGCTTAAAGCACATATACCAGAAAAAGCGATTGAAAACCTTTGGAAACGGATGGAAAAAGGGATGCAGGAATGGTCAGGATTGATAGACCGCAGCTTTCTTTTACAAGAACGAAAAGGTAATTTCAGAAATTTGATTAATATTAATATAGATAGACTTGAATTTGAGTTTAAGGAACTGTCACGAAATAAACTTTACTAATCTGAATTAATACTGGACAGATGCGCTTTATGGCCATTAAGTGTACTTAATTTTGGAGTGGAAAGGATCTTTAAATTCCCATTGGATTCCATGGCCTTGATATCCATATAAAAATTGGGCAATACCTTTCCCATATTCAGAGAACCGAACCCGTCAAAGCCACCAATTATCCGATTTACGGTTTCAGCTCCCAGGCGAATATCTGCCGAGGGAAAAGCCTGGCCATTGGTTTCCACGGGTTCACTTCCCAAACCAAAGGAAACCCCGGTCTCTATTTTAGAGTTTCTGTTTACCTCCAGGATCATTACCTCAATTAGGATAACCGGGACAGGTTTGTCTATATAATGTATAAAATCCTTAAATCGTTCAATCCGGGCAGCCGGGCCACTTACCACAAAACTGTTCAGTTCCGAATCGATTTTTACCTCAATTCCCATAAGTAACTCGTCCTGAATTATTTTTTTTATATTTTCAGATAGACCCGTTTCCCTATTGGTAATTGAAGGGATTCTTGTTTCGGGATGGTTTTGATAATTGCCAATCGAAGTTACAAAGTCCTGTTGCTGTCCTTTAAAGAATGGCTGGATATTTTAGGCTACAGTACCGGGATTATGAAATACTCACCTATTTTTCTACAGGAGTTTTTTTACTGGTTGGAGCGCCACGGGCATACCCAGTTAGATAGTGTTACCCGGAAGACATTAGTACCTATTACGCTTATCTGAAACAGCGTCCCAATGAGAATTACGGCGGGGCATTGAGTAATCCTTCCCTAAACGGGCATATCAGTGCCCTGAAACGTTTTAATGAATACCTGAAGAAACACCAGGCAAAGGGGCTGTCTATCCACCTGCGCTTTGAAAAGAACGAGAAACTCAGCCACACAGATATCGTTACCCAATCGGAAATCAAATCCCTGTTTGAGGCGACCGACTATAGCAGCGAGATGGAGCGCATCCGGATACGGGACAAGGCCATACTGGTAGTATTGTATAGCTGCGGGTTACGCCGGGGCGAAGCAGTACAACTTAATATTAACGATGTTTTGTATGATAAGGAAAGGATCCTGATAAGGAAGGCCAAGAATAACCGGGAGCGTTTTGTACCGATCAACGCCTATAATCTTCGCATTTTGGAAGATTACCGTTATGACGCCCGACATTGTTTTATAAATCTGCAGCTCAGGAATCCTTTTTTATAAACTCCCAGGGTGGCAGGATGGGCGGTCAGAGTTTTAAGCTTCGCCTGCGGGAAATCATAAAGGCTGCCGGTGACTCTGAAATCACAGAAAAGCAGATTACCCCGCATAAATTGCGACATAGCATTGCAACCCATTTACTTGAAGAAGGTGTGGCCATAGAAGCAGTAAGGCAGTTTTTAGGCCATACTTCATTGGAATCCACTCAAATCTATACCCACCTGGCCATGCCAGTAGATAATTACAAACTACACTATGAATAAACTAAAAGGCCGTGGCGGCTCACCCGTGAGTTATGAAGCCTACCTATCAAAAAACCAGTACAGCCTAAATACCATTAGCATCTATAGCCTCAGGATTAAACGTTTTAAAAACTGGCTAAAGATCTATGGTCTAAAAGAAACACAGCTGGATTATGGAAGCCTGTTGCAATACGCTAAATACCTGCAAACTGAAAAGGCCTATCAGCGGGCACCTACTAATAATGAATTGCGGGCGGTAAAGCTGATTTATGACCATTTGATCGATCAGGGAATACTGGAAAGTAATCCCGCCGAAAACGTGACGATCCGCGGCACACGTACCAAAGTTATCAGTAATCTACTGAGTGAAGAAGAACTGGAGGATCTATATTATAGCTATGAGACAGATCATCACGGCACTTTTTTTAAAGCCATCAAATTGCACGATAAAGTGGTGGTGGTGGGTCTTATGGTATTCCAGGGCATCACGGCCGTAGAACTCTATCACCTGCAGGAGGAATATCTGCAACTTTGCAAAGGAAAAATAGAAACACCGGCACCCGAAGGAGCAACTCCAGAACTTTAAAATTACAACCCGGGCAAATCAAGGAACTGATGACCTATTTAAATGAAACCCATCCTTACCTGGCTCAAAAGATCAAGACTGCTAATAACGAACAATTGATCTATGGAAGCCTTGACCAGCTTCATACCATTACGGGCAGGGTCATTAAAAATTTAAAAAAGTACAATCGTAAAGTCAGCAGTTACGGACAGCTGCGATCCAGTATTATCGTAAACTGGCTCAGCCGATATTACCTGCGACAGGTGCAATACCTGGCCGGGTATCGCTACATTAGTTCAACTGAAAAATACGTGCAGGATGATCTTGAAAACCTGCATGAAATCGTCAATAACTTCCATCCTTTAAAATGAAAATTATGGAGCATAAATTGTATCTTTATCAAAGTAAAAAGAGAACCGTTATGGACTTATCAGTAAGAAAATACCACTTTATAGAAGAGCTGATGACCGTTGAAAAGGAAAGCATCATGGAGGCTTTGGAGCGTGTGTTGAAGCGGGAGAAAGAAGCACAGCAGCGAATCTCCCCGGCTCATAAAAAGGAACTAGACAAACGCCTCAAAAGCTATGCAGACAATCCTGATGACCTGCTGGACTGGCAGGAGGTAAAGAAGGACTGGTAATGGGCTATACGATTAAGTTACTGCCTGTAGTTCATAAAGACTTACGAGCAGCCAAAAAATGGAATAACGACCAGAAAGCTGAGCTTGGCGAGGAATTTAAATCAGAAGTCAATAAAGAAATTGACTATATTGGTGAGTTCCCTGAACATTACCAGCGAAAGTATAAAGAACTCCGGCAGTCCCTGGCGAATCGTTTTCCGTATGCGATCTTCTATTTAGTGGAAGAAGAAAAGAAGCAGGTGGTTATTTTTGGGGTGCTGCATACCAGCCGTGATCCTGAAACCATCCGCAAGCGTAGAAAATAATACATACTGAAATCTAATAATACTGACCTCCGGGACGACCATCCAGGGGGTCATTTTGTTTATACGTTGGACTTAAAATCCAATGATCAGCAACGGTCGTGCGGGTTCAATTCCCGCTCCGAGTACTTGTAAAACCCCTGTAAACACAGGGGTTTTCTTGTTTTATACCTCTACTAATTCACTATGAAAGTAGAGCTTAAAATAACAGCCGGGCCAACTAATGAGCCAACTTCTTTTACTATAGAAATGGATAAAAGACAGTATTCAGATCCTAAATTATATATTCCAAAAATTAATGGGAAGCCATCAGTTGCGCCAGCAAAACGCTGGTATGTCTGGTTTCTCTGGAGAAATCCAGAAACGAAGAAATTAGATATCAAAATCAAATTTTCAAAGGGCATTAACACTTTCAAGACTGTAAAGGAAAGAAAAAAGGTTGGTAGCGCATTGGTAAAAGCCTATTCCACAGCTTTGGATGCAGGTTGGAATCCTATTCATAAGACTGTAACAAAAAATGTTGAAAAGGAATCCTACACCCTAAAAAGCGCCTTAAAATATGCACTTGAAATAAAATGCAGGGATGTAAAAGAATCTACTCAAACAGATTATTCTCACCGGCTTGATATGTTTTTTGATTGGGCAGACAACAATTATATGTCTGGAAAACCATTAGAAAAATTTCAGTTAAATGATTTTTACCAGTTTTTAGATTATTTACAACTGGAATATGTGAATAAGAAAACTGGAAAAAACATCTCAAATACCAGTATTGACAATACCAAACGGGTTATTTCTGCTTTGTTTACAGAATTAAAAAACAAAAGGCTGATTGAGTACAATTTCATAAAGGATATCCCGAAAATTAAAAGTAAGCCAGTAAAGAACAGACCATTTTCCCATTCAGAGATCAAAGAAATAAAGAGTTACCTGGAAAAGAATGATCCTTATTTAATCTACTTTATAAGTTTTATGATTTATCCGTTATTGAGGCCCAGGGAAATTACTAGGTTAAAGATCCGTGATCTTAATACTAAAGACTGGATTTTGGGAGTTGAAACCAAAACAGAAGATTTTAGCTACAGCAGGATCATTAATAAAATGAAACCTGTTATTGACAGTATGGACATAGTAGGACTGCCCGGGGATTTTAGTTTATTCACGTATGAAGATAAACCGGGTGTATGGCAGCCTGAAAAACTATCCAGTAAGGTGACTTACTTCAGCAACAGGTTTAAGAAAGTAAAGAAAGCATTAGGTTTGGGTCCGGAATATGGGCTTTACAGCTTCCGTCATTCGGCTATTGGCGATTTATACAATGGCCTGCAAAAAAGTGGATTAAGTGAACGGGAAGTCCTTTATAAGCTGATGCCAATTACGGGGCATAAAAGTGAAGCCGGTTTAAAGAATTACTTACGTAATATTAAAATAGCCCTTCCACCGGATCATAGTGAAATATATAGTTTGGAATTTTGAATTTGGTGATCTTTTTCCCCTCTACTTAAAAATTCTGGATTAATGAAATAGGTAATATCGCGTTATCCCGAAAACTATTCGATTAAATGTGTACATTGTCATTGATAAAACATGTTGAGGCCAATACTAAAGAAAAATTAAATGATTCCACATAGTTCAACTAATCTTCGAAATAGGGTAAATAAGCTTTACTTACCTAAAACTAAACCACTTTATCCATTATTCGAAATAATCAGTAACTCAATCCACGCAATACACGAACGAAAAAAAGAGATTGGGGATGATTTTATAGGATTAATAATTATTAGGGCTATTAGGAATGGGAGAGAAGAAACCATAAAAGAAATAAGTGATATCGAAGAATATCCAATTAATTCATTTGACATTATAGATAATGGAATAGGTCTTAATGATGCAAATCTAAGATCCTTTGCGGAATTTGACTCGGAAAAGAAGGCGGAAATTGGCGGGAAAGGTGTTGGTAGATTGATCTGTTTAAAAGCTTTTAATAAATTGACATTTGAGAGTACATACCGCCATAATGGTAATTTTAAAACAAGAAAATTCCATTACAAAAAATCTAAAGATGGATTTGATGATTATTCAGATCAAATAAGTGATAAAAAGAGTTTTAGTACCCAAGCAATACTTTCTAGTTATGAAAAAAAATATGAAAAATTTGTACCGAAAAGTTTAATGGAGATTGCTAGACAAATAGTAACTCATTTTCAACTTTATTTTATTCAAGGTATCGAGCCAAAAATAATCATTAAGAATCAAGACGATACTGAAATCAATCTAACAAAGCTATTCAATAGCGAATTTGAAAAAGAAATTCTTCAAGACACCTTTGAAATCTCCAAGCAAGTTTTTAAAATTTTTATCTCAAAATCTTACAAGGCGCAAAGTCACAGAATTCATTATTGTGCACACGAAAGAACTGTAAAAGATGAAGGATTATCAAAATACTTAGAAGATTTAAAATATAAGATTCGCAATGAAGAATATGAAGAAGGCTTTTATTTCCAGGTTTTTGTTGTTGGGGATTATTTGAATAAAAACGTTAATGAAGCAAGAACAAGTTTTTATTTTTCCACGGAAGAAGATGATGAAGAAATAGATTACGAAGAAATTACCCTATCTAAAATTAGAAGAGCATCAATTCAAAGTATTGAAAATCTTCTTAGCGAGTTTCTTCAAAAGGTTAGAAAAGATAAACTTGATGGATATTTCCCAATTATAAGGGAGGAATTTCCTAACTATTCTAGTGTTATTAATTATAACATGGAGAAAGTTAAAAAGTTACCTATAGGTTTAAGTAAACATGAACTCGATTTGAAATTATACGAAATCGAAAGTGAATGGAAATTAGAGGTTAAAAAAGAAGGATTAAATTTACTCAACAGGGATAAGGACATCACTCAACTAGAAGATTATAAAAAGTTGTATGATAAGTTTCTAACAGAGTTTAATGAAATAGGACAATCTGAACTTGCACGATATGTAGTTCATAGAAGGTCAGTAATTGATCTGCTAGAAAAATTGATTGAATTAAATCAGGATAATAAATTTGCAAATGAGGATATCGTTCACAGTTTATTTTTTCCGATTAAAGAAACAAGTAATACTGTAATTTCGGAAAAACAAAATCTTTGGTTGCTTGATGAAAGATTAACTTTTAATTCCCTACTTGCTTCCGATAAATTGTTCAAACAGGTAGAAGAATTAAAATCAGATTCTGCAAAAAGAATGGATTTAATTGTGAAGCAAGGTGAAGTTTTTGAAAATGCTACTCTTTTCTCGGAAAACAAATATCCATTTGAATCATTTACAATTGTGGAATTTAAAAGACCTGAAAGAGACGATTATAAACAAGGTGATAGAAAAAAGGATCCCGTAAAACAGGTAAGGTCATACATACAAGAAATTGTTTCCGGTAAAGAAAAAATTAAAGGCAAAAGAGTTGAGGCTAATAAAAACACTCCATTCTACTGCTATATCATTGCTGATAGAACGCCATCGCTGGAAGAAATTATGGAATACGAAAGTTTTATCCCAACACCTGATGGATTAGGGTATTTTAGATTTTATCAAACGAATAATTCTACTGCCTATATAGAAGTATTACCCTTTCAAAAAATCATAAAGGATGCTAAACAAAGAAATAAAATTTTGTTCGATAGTTTGAAATTGAGCTAAAGTACTGTTCATCAACAGTTAGTCGAAAATAGCGGGTAGTCGAGTAAAATGTAATATTTTATACATCAAATAACAAACAATTAAACCGACAATTTCGCGTCCCTACTACTGCAACTTGCAATAGCCAAGACCGTTGAACCCGTGGGAACCGAACTTAAAAAACTAAATGAATGGCATTAAGCTGGAATGAAATAAAAGACCGTGCATTAAAATTTTCTAATGAGTGGGCAGATGAAAGAAAGGAACGGGCAGAAAAAGATAGTTTTTGGAATGACTTTTTTAATGTCTTTGGGATTTCCAGAAGACGGGTAGCGACTTTTGAGGAACCTGTCAAGAAACTTAATGACCGCCAGGGATTTATTGACCTTTTTTGGAAAGGAACTTTGCTCGTGGAGCATAAATCCAAAGGAAGAGATCTTGATGCGGCTTTTGGACAGGCTACAGATTATTTCCATGGCATTAAGGAACATGAATTGCCAAAATATGTGCTGGTGTCGGACTTTGATAAATTCAAATTGTACGATC
>JBGSWA010000221.1:0-7606 GCA_041752645.1 Gillisia sp.
GTCCTGATTTCCGGCCCAACCGGATCCGGTAAAACCACTACCCTGTATGGCACCCTTAAATTGCTCAATCTGGAAACTACCAATATTTTAACCATTGAGGATCCTATTGAATATACTTTAAACGGAATAAACCAGGTTCAACTAAAAGAAGATATCGGGTTTGATTTTCCTGCTGCTTTGCGAACCTTTTTACGACAGGATCCTGATATTATTATGGTAGGGGAAATCCGGGATGAAAAAACGGCAAATATGGCCATAAAAGCAGCATTGACAGGGCATTTGGTGCTTTCAACAATTCATACAAATTCTGCCTGGTCCACTATTTCCAGATTGATAGATATGGGAGTCCCTCCCTATCTTATTGCCAGCACCCTGAATTTAAGCGTTGCCCAACGCCTGGTGAGAAAATTATGCGATCACTGCAAAAAACAGGAATCAATTGAAAGTGCAAGATTTCCCGCAAACTTTGATATTCCGGAAACCATTAAAAATCATTTCATACCCGTTGGTTGTGGAGAATGCTTCCACACCGGGTTTCGGGGAAGAAAAGCAATCTATGAGATAATTCCAATCACAAAAGATCTCGAATATTCCATTAAAAAAAACCATCTTGAAATTGAGGAATATTTTATGGAACAAAATCTTGATTCCTTAAAATCGAATGCCATAAGAATGATAATTTCCGGAGAAACCTCGGTAGAAGAGGTTTATTCCCTACTTAATAATTCCTGATCAATGCGTTATAAAATACCCCTGTTTCTCCTGCTGTTCCTATGTTGCCTCACAAATTACGGGCAGGGAAATTCGCGGGTTTCAATCATTGAAAACAATCTGGAGTTACTAAGTGTGGATCATCCGGAATTTGGGGAGAAGGTAGATGTCAATATTAGCAACACCACCCTTTCCAATTTTTTACTGGCCATATCTAAGGTTCACAGTATTAACATGAATGTTTCTCCAGAGCTGGATTCGATAGAAATTATCAATAATTTTTCCAACGTAAGTATCGGGAACCTGCTGATTTTTTTATCCAAAGAGTATAATTTGGATATTAATTTCACCGGAAATATTGTTTCAATCTCCAAATTTAAAGAGCCTTCGCTTCTTCCCTTGGAGAAAGAAATTATAGCCGACTACAATTCGCAAAGGAATTTAATAAGCCTGGATTTAAGAAATGATCCGCTGGAAAAAGTTTTTAGAAAAATAACAGATGTTTCGGGTAAAAACATTGTTTTCGCTCCTGGAATGGAAAATATTCCATTATCCATTTATATTACAAACGTCCCTTTTGAAGCTGCCATGGAAAATCTGGCGCTGTCCAATAATCTTAAAATTTCCCGGTCAAGGGATGGTTTTTATATTTTTAACAGTTTAGCCGCTTTGGATAATGCAGCAGGTGTGGTAACGGCTATTTCTATTGCTGATAATTTTTATTATAGGGTACTGGACTCGGTAAATAAAATAATTGAGGTGGACTTCAAAAATGTACCGGCCTCTGATATCATATATAGCATAGGCGAGGACCTGAACCTGAATATATTTACCGCTAATTCCTTAAAAGACCTCAGTACAGTTACAGTAAAAGCCGAAAGCATCCATTTTGAAACCTTATTGAACAAAATATTCGAGAGTGCAAATTCCGCTGTTATAAATTCAGCTTTAACAAATGAACAGGCAAATACCCAGGGAAGGACCGGGAATAATTTAGCAGCTCAACAACCCGATCTTAAAGGCAATTTTACCTATAAAAAGGAAGGGGATCTATATTTCTTTGGCACCGAAGATCAATTGGCATTAAAACAGGTGGAGCTGGTGCAGATGATGCACAGGTCCATAGAAATGCTCTCCAACCCATCTGGAAGTTCCAGGAGTAGCAGGAACCCCGGCAGTAATAATTTGGCGGGCAACTCAAATCGGTATGGCAGCAATAATCCCGCTGGGAATATGCAAGGCGGCAATTATCAAAACAATCCCGAAACAAGAAGCCCTTCAATTGCGAATAGGGAAACTGGTTTAACTGAAGATATAAAAAAAATAATTCCGGACGAGTTACTTATGGGAATTGAGGTAAAAATCGATTCGGAACTGAACAGTTTTGTGGTAAGTGGTCCGGCTGCCCGGATTGAACGATTTAAGGATTTTATACGGTATATAGACAAACCTGTCCCGGTTATCCTAATTGAGGTAATGATCCTGGAGGTAAACAGAAACTCTAAAATAGAGACCGGGGTTTCCTTTGGTTTGGGAAGTGAACCCGTGGAAACTAATGGCCAGGCTTTTCCCTCGGCAGATATCCGCCTGGGAGCTGAAACCGTAAATCGGGTGATTGGTGGCTTTGACGGGTTCGGTTCCCTGAATATGGGAAAGGTATTGCCCAATTTTTATATGGATATTAAGGCCATGGAATCCAATGGGAATTTAAAGATCCTTTCCACTCCAAAATTAAGTACCCTTAATGGCCATAAAGCGCATCTGTCAAGTGGACAAACGACCTATTATGCTGTTACCAGCCAGAGTTTCTATGGATCTCAAATTCCACAAACCTCTGAAATAACCAATTATTACCCAATAGATGCAGAACTTGCCCTTGATATTATGCCCTTTGTGTCGGGTGACGGAGAGATTACTCTCGATATCAATGTAGTGCAATCCAGCTTTAACGGAGAGCGCATCGCTGAAAATGCACCGCCCGGAATGAACAGCCGGGAATTCTCCTCCATCATCAGGATGCGGGATCAGGATGTCGCCATTCTTGGGGGAATTGAAGAAACCACAAAGGACGATTCCGGCTCGGGAGTACCATTTTTGGCAAGAATTCCTCTTCTAAAATGGCTTTTTAGCGAAAGGAGAAGAGAAGACTCCAAAAGAAAATTAAGCATTCTCATTAAACCCACAGTAATTTATTAATGGATTTTTCTTTGGCCTCATATTGGAATTACGGAACTAAGTATTGCTCCTTAGAACATTGCAGCCATGCGGAAGGGGAAAGCAGTATCTATGCCCTGGTTGCCCTAAAAAAGAATGGTGAGTTCGAAATCAAAAAGACCTATACCGGGATTTCCCCGGAAAAAATCACGACCAAATTAAAAAAGAACCAACATGGTTTTTTAACTCTTACAGGAAACCAGGTGCTTATTAGGGCAACTTCCACATCTGGAAACGATGCGAAAATAATTGGATCTGCCTTTCCTAATATTGATCATACTGATTTTTATTACCAAATCCTTAAATCTGCTTCCCAAAATTTTGTGGCGGTTTGCCGGAAGGATTATGTTCAAAATGTTATAAAAATATATAAGGAAAATAACCTGGAGATAATTGGTTTTTCTTTAGGATTTTTTACAATTGGGAATCTCCTGCAACTTTTTAAAGAGGAAGCCATTCAACTGGCAACCTACGCTGTCACGATTGCTGATCACGAAATAACAACGTATCAAAAAACGGATCCGCTCCGGGAGGAGGAAAATTATCTATTGGAGGATACCCGGATCAGTTCAAATTTCCTTTTGCCCCTGGCCGGTTTGTTCAGTTATGAAAGCCTTCCTTTTAATGTGACTTCCAATACTCAGGAGGCAAATGATGAGTTACGGAAGGAACACCGACAAAAAGTATTTTTCAGGAAAGCTTTGCAATTGGGAACCGCCCTATGCTTAACGGCCCTTTTGATCAATTTTATTCTCTTCTCAACCTACCACTCCAATTATCAGAATCTCTCAGAAAGATACCAGGCAGAACTTTCCCAAAAACAGGCTTATGATGAGAAACTCTCAGAAATTTCAGAGAAGGAAATTACGGTAAAAAATATTCTCAATAACAGCAGTTCCAAAAGCACCTATTTCCTAAACAGGATAATTCATAGTAAACCCAGCTCAATAATTCTAAGTGAATTTACGTATCAACCCTTGGAAAAGCAGGTTAAGGATCGCGAAGCTATAAAATTAAATAAAAATAAAGTCCGTATTTCAGGGGACAGCAGCAATGAAGCAGAATTTTCCAATTGGATAAAAACCCTAGAAGGAATGGCCTGGATAAAAGAAATAGAAGTTGCCGGTTTCAGCTATAAAAGCAGCCAAAATTCCGGGTTTTCAATAATTATAACTTTAGATGAAGATGAAACAGGGAACTAAAAATATTTTGCTGCTTGCAGGCTTTATTTTAATCCTGATTCTGGCCTATACCTATTCCTTTTCAAAAACTTTTGAAGTAAAAGATCGGCTCAATGAATTAAACCTGCAGATCGCCAAAAATTCCAACAGGTCCTTCAACCAGGCCGAATTAGGCGGCAGGGGATTATACCTGGATTCTATTATTAATAAGGGTCTTGCCGGCAGCAATTCACTGCAGAACAATTTACTTGAAGTATTGAACGATTATTCCTCCAAACTTTCGTTTAAAATTATTTCTTTCCAGCAACCTCATAGTTACGCATTTGAAGATAAAACGGAAATTACCTCATTTCAATTTGTTCTGGAAGGAAAATACGAAGCCCTGGAAAAAACACTGTACGAATTGGAAAAGAATTACAGCTTTGGTTCCCTTGCCCATATAAGCTTTGAAAAGAAAAAAGATTATAAGTTGAATAAGGTGTTTTTGCAGTGTAGTGTGGTGGTTCAAAATGTGAAGTAAATTACCCAAAATGGGGTTGTAAATATGTTTTACCTTAATGATTTAGATTCTTTCTGTTTAATAATTAATTGAGCAGGTGAAGACACTTCCTTAGAGTTAACTCGACAGGATATAACAAAAAAAAGGGAGTAAATAAGGCTTCAATTTATCCATTCAATTTTAAAAAAACCACAACTTTCGCTGTGGTTGATTTGTACTTCAATTAAATCTTTCTACTGAACCGTTTTCCTGTGGATAATGTTTAGAATAATTTAAAGCGCCTACAGTAAAACAATTAGCTTTAATGTAATATTTTGTGTTCGGCGTTCCTTCATCTTTAAACCAGTTCTCTCTAAAAACATACTTTGTAGTATCTAAACTCACTTTAACAATTTTAGCTTTGTCATTTACCATCTCCCATTTATACCCATTAGAATTCCAGCATATTCCAAATTCGTCATCCAATTTGGTTGTTTCAGAGATATCTAATTCTATATAACCTTTTTTAGGCTTTGAAGTATGCTTCCCTACAGCTATTATTCTTTCTTTTTTACTATAGTTGCTAATTATTGAAACTACTTGTGACTTATCTTTTGAATATAAATAAATAACATTGTTTTTTCTTTCTGAACCACAGCTAAGAAACATAAATAGCATGACAACTAATAATATTCGATTCATTATCAATATTTTATTTTTTGAAAAAATCAATTTTACGTTCTGGATTAAGTTTAATTCCTATCTCCCATCCAAGCCTTTGAGCTTTTTGTGTAGGTTCCTTTTCTGATGTGAAATTAATATTAAAAATCATTATTGTTCCACCTCCTGGTATACCTACAGATATAGTTGATGAATGTTGCATAGTCTCTAATGCATCAAAACCTAATCGAGCACCTTTCCAAGAAAGACCAATCCTTCCAGCTACAATACCTGCTGCTACATTTCCAAAGAGGAACTAACCAGATCTTATAAAAATTCAGTTTTTAAAGGGCTTGGGGACAGCCCGGAAAACCATTGACACCGAAATGGACACCTTTAACAAATATTTAACCCAATCAAAAACTAAATCTTGTCAATTCGAGACAAATAATATGGGTCTAATTTACTTATTCAGATTTTTCATTCAAACCTTTTTGAGCTAATAATTCCATCGAAAAAAAAATCATTTAAAATTCAACTCTAAAAGAGTTTGTAATCAGTAATTAAATATAGTCATCTCGTTGCACAAAAATCACCAGTTTTCTAACGCGAGATTCAAATGTCCGAAATAAATCAAAGAGTTTGTAGCAATTTACGGCGTATCATCTTTTTTGCCCAAAGCTTTAACAATTTCTTCTTTTGCATTTTCCGGAATAAAATGCATTTCTGCTATAGTATCTTTTCTAAAATGAATCTCCCATAAATTACCTCCATAAGTATTAGGTATAACACTATCATTGGATATTTTATAATGTACCCACAATTTTTTATTTGTAATTTTACTTAATACTTCCCGATCGTCTAAAACATAAATTCTATATCCTTTATAATCAGAAATGTTCCACTCTTCTTCATATCCTTCTTTATACCCGTCATTATCTAAGTGAAAATTGGAAAGAAAAATCATAAAATGATCACGGTCATAGTGATGAACTCCTAAGCGCAATCCAAAACTTCCTTTTTTAAGCTTTGGATATGATTGAAGATAAATATCCCATAAATTTTTTATTTCATTATTTAAATCCACTCTTGAAAAGGAATTTGACAATTCTGTTTTCTGATTACAAGAGCAAAAAACAATAAAGCAAATACTAATTAATTTTACGATAGCTTTTTTCATCGAATACAGTAGTTTTTTTTGTTTGAGGATGATACATGGTATGCGTCCCCTTATTTTTAGTTTTGTTATTCATAAATTCCGCCGATTTTCCATCGCCATCAAGATCTTGTGACGGATACCGTTTACCATCACTTGCATATCCACTTGGAATTTTAGATAATTCTGTATTACCAGGATGAGAATGCTCAGAATTAACGCGATCCTTATATCCTTCACTTATTAACTCTAGAGCTGCTTCAGGCACACTAACTCCTTCAGGGCTTTTAGATGTTATTACAACAGATTTACTGTCTCCTACTTCACTAAAGGCTGTTACGCTGCCCATTTCAACTGCATTTCCATTTTGTCCATCTAAATTATCTGCCGAAAATGTTAAAAGGCTATTTGCTGTCTCTTCATTCTTTACTACCACACCTTCTGAATTCTTTGTAGAAAATTCCCCCGTAATGCTACCTTTTTCAAGTTCAAGTTTATTACTGTCTTCTGTAATGTTACCGTTAGCGTTAGTACTATAGATAATATCCTTCGTCTTGTCTTCTGCGACCCATACAAGAGAACCATTTTGTTCAAGTTTCCATATGTCAAGTGGAGCCATCCCATCAGGATCTATCCAATAAATAGGATTGTTAAATGCATAATTATAAGGAGAGTGCCTACGCATTTGTTCAGCTAATGGATCCAAGTTCATCCATCTACCTAAAGCAGGGTCATAGTTTCGGGCAGAGACATCATACCAGTCCAGGCTATTACCCCCAATATTATCGTCCTGTAATTCTTTCCCACCAAATTTATATTTTTTGGCTGCACTGCTACCATAACCATTCCCATCATCATTATAACCTTTGTGGTTTAATCCAAAGGGATAATAATTATTCTCCTCTGCTATTTTTAGGTTAACTGGATTGGAATTATTCTGGTTGATATCGGTATAACTCAACCTAATATTGCCAAGGTGGTCGGTATAATTATAGACATAGTTAAAGCTACCTCCATTATATTCCACATAACCTTCCGGTTGGTTGAAGAATTTTAGTTCCTCAGCATTTGAATTTACTTTTTTATAAACGTAGTTCCCAGCATATAATGTTTTTGTTACGTTAATACCTTCTGTCAATTTCTTTTCAAGTTTTACTCCTGTGGCATCGTAAATATACGAAATTGTTCCACCGGGCAAGGTTACAC
>JBGSWA010000222.1:0-6413 GCA_041752645.1 Gillisia sp.
TTTGAGCCTCTTTAGCCCGAAAGGCACCTATGTTTTTACCCCGCAGAATATAGGCTCCACCTCTAAAAACAGTATTTTTTTAAATTCGACTTTAAAGGGAAAAGTCTACGGGATTTTGTCCGCAGGGCAGCTTGTGACCTCTGAATAAATCAAAACACACTATTTTTATCTAAACCAAAACATTAAACCACCCTCCTATGAAACCAACGGCTGAAACAGGAAAAACCACCGCTATTGTAGCGTATCTTACCATAATTGGGACCATTATAGCCTATTTCATGAATAATGACACCAAAAACCCCTTTGCCAGTTTTCATATCCGGCAGGCACTGGGAATTCACATCACCTTCTATTTATTGGGAGCCCTGATAAGCATTTTCGACAGTTGGATGATTTCCTGGGCATTTTATGTTTTTATTATTGTCCTGTGGGGGTATGGCTTTATAACTACCCTTCAGGGGGAACAAAAAGAAGTCCCGCTATTGGGCGACAAATTCCAAAAATGGTTCAGTACCGTAAGCTAATGACAACAAAACAACTCTCTTTATATCATATTGTAAAAGAACCTACGGTTCAGAAGGAAAAAGCACCTGCACTTATCATGTTGCACGGCTACGGAAGTGATGAAAATGACCTTTTTTCATTTGCCCAGGAATTACCCCAGGACCTGCTTATAATTTCGGTAAGGGCCCCTTATCCCATGCAGCCATCTGGGAACGCCTGGTACGCCATCAATTTTGATGCCTCTGCAGGGAAATTCAGCGATAATGTTCAGGCCCGGGAATCCAGGGATAAAATTGCGCATTTTATAGATGAGGTAATAGCAAACTATCCGGTGGATCCAAAAAAAATCAGTTTGTTAGGCTTCAGCCAGGGCACCATTCTGGCCTATGCGGTCGCACTAAATCACCCAGAAAAGATTAAAAATGTGATCGCCCTGAGCGGATACATCAATGAGGAGCTTTTGGAAAAGGATTATGCTAAAAATGATTTTTCCAACCTATCCGTATATGCTTCCCACGGCAGTCAGGATCAGGTCATTCCTGTTGCCTGGGGAAGAAAAGCGCCAATATTGCTGAGAGAATTGAAAATAGACCACTCCTATTCCGAATTTCCGGTAGGCCATGGGGTTGCCCCTCAAAATTTTATGGAATTTAAAAAATGGTTAAGCCAAAGAATTTAGGGATTGCAATACAGCCGGTTATGGAAGGAAAAAGAGAGGTAGTGAAATTTCTTCTGTCCTTTTTCCTGTTCGCTGCGTTTTTTCGCTCTTGGCACCTCCTACTTCCTGCTAATCAATCGGATATAAGAAGGATTTTTCGGTTGTGAAGTTCAGATTATTTTGCTGGTCAATTTCATAGGAGATCAAAACCTCCCCCCAATAGGTACCATCGGTAAAATCGGCAATGATCCATTTGTGGTTTAAGACCTTTACTTTATTGATCCGCAACACCCCTTCCATTCCTTTAAAGGGGACCAAATCATTATCTTCCCCCGCTTTATTCCTGCCAATTATTTCATCTTCAAGCCTGCGCGCAAGTTCCCCCGCGTTGATACTCAAATTATCGAAATAGGAAATAGCCTCTTCATTTTGAGATAAGGAAAAATAATTCAAACTTAAATTTTCCCTGAGAAGGGCTTCATTTCTAAGCTCAGCTTCTGATACTTTTTCCTGTAAATTTTCAATTTTTTCCTGCTTTGCATCCAGGATCTTTTTATCGTTTACATAGATAAAGATTGTAAAGAGCAACATAAAGATAAAGAGATACATATAGATTTTACCGAGCATTATAGCGTGATTTTAAGGTTGTCATAGGCCAGAAAAATATTTTCTGGCAATTGGGCCTGGACCTCCTTGTGGAATCCCATTAGATGGCTGATATGTACGATATAGGCGCGCTCTGGTTTGACGATGTTTATAAACTCCAGGGCTTCCTCTAAATTAAAATGCGAATGATGCTTCTCCCTTCTCAGGGCGTTTATTACCAAAATTCGTACGCCTCTGAGTTTGTCGATTTCTTTCTCTTCAATGGTTTTTACATCTGTTAAATAGGCGAAATTGGCGATCCTGTAACCAAAAACCTGTACCCTATTGTGCATCACATTTATAGGGATAATATCGAGTTCCTTAAATTTAAAAGGCACATTTTGAATCTCATTGACCGCCACACTGGGAGCACCGGGATATTTATTTTCACTTTCAAATATATAATCAAATCGTTTCTTCAGGGAATCCAACACCCTTTTATGAGCGAAAATGGGAATATCCCCCTGCCTGAAAAAATAGGGCCGGATGTCGTCCAATCCCGCAGTGTGATCATTATGTTCATGGGTATAGAGAATGGCATCTATATGTGTGATATGATTGGAGAGCATTTGAGCCCTGAAATCGGGACCGCAATCTATGAGAATAGTGTAGCCTTCAAATTCCACAAGAGCGGAAACCCGCAAGCGTTTATCCTTAGGATCAGTGCTTAAACACACCGGATGATTGCTACCTATTACAGGGATTCCCTGGGAGGTACCTGTACCTAAAAATGTTATTATCAAAAGAGTTATTTTTTACAAAAGTAGGTATATTTATTTTCTATAGCTTCCCGTTTTAGTACCTTTGTCTAACTTAATATTATCACCAAAAAATTATTCTATGCCCATTACAATTATGGGGGACAGAGAGTTTGAAAATGTTCCCACAATTAAAAGTAAAGCATTGCGCATCAATTTAAACGAAAATATTTATGGCACCTTTTCTGAGATCGGAGCAGGACAGGAAACCGTAAGGAATTTTTTTAGAGCTGGTGGTGCTTCCGGTACCATAGCAAAAGCTATGAGTGCGTACGACAAGGATTTTAGCGATGCCATTTATGGAGAAGAAGATGATAAACGTTATGTTACAGAAGGAAGGCTTAAAAAAATGCTCTCTCATGAAATTAATTTAATTGAAGAGCGGATTACCCGGGACAAACATCCCCATAAATTATTCTTTAGTTACGCAAATACTGTTGCAACCATAGATTTTGCCAAGCAGTACAAAGGTCACGGGTGGGTGGGGATAAAATATCAGGTGGAACCCGATGAAGGATACAATGAAATAAGTCTGCATATACGTTTTCACGAAAACGATGCCCGACTACAGCAAAACACCCTGGGCACCCTGGGTGTTAACTTGATTTATGGAGCATACTACAAATACGATGACCCAAAAAAGTTACTGAAGTATTTATACGATCATATCGATAAAGACCAGATTGAAATTGACACGATCAACTTCTCGGGCCCCAGGTTTGAAAAGGTAGACAACCGCCTGATGAGTTTACAATTGGTAAAAAACGGAATGACCGACGCTGTTATGTTTGCCCCGGACGGCAAAAACGTTTTACCTGCCAAAATTCTATA
Source organism: Gillisia sp. (assembly GCA_041752645.1). Taxonomy (GTDB): domain Bacteria; phylum Bacteroidota; class Bacteroidia; order Flavobacteriales; family Flavobacteriaceae; genus Gillisia. The sequence goes on from JBGSWA010000222.1 coordinate 3,397, forward strand.
CAAAAAAAATATCCTCGCCTTAAGAGGAAGTTTTAGACCTGTGACCAAGGTGAATATGGATATTTACAAACGCTCCCTGGAACTTTTTATCAAGGAGAAAAAGGTGTCTGAAGAAAAAACCGAAGTGATCTTTGAAATCACACTTTCCAATTTAAGAGCTGAAGGAGAGATCGATGAACTGGATTTTATGGATAGGGCCAAACTATTATGTTCATTGGGACAAACCGTTATGATCTCCAACTTCCAGGAATATTATAAATTGGTAGAATATTTCTCCAGGTATACCAAGGAACGGATGGGTCTGGCGATGGGTGTTAACAACATGATCGAAATATTTGACGAAAAATACTATAGACACCTAAGCGGAGGTATTCTGGAGGCCTTCGGCAAGCTCTTCTTTAAAGATCTCAAGGTATACTTATATCCCTTAAAAGATCACGAAACCGGGGAAATTATTACAAGTGAAAATTTAAAGGTACATCCCCGGATGAAGGAACTTTACAAATTCTTTAAAAACAATGGGAAGGTTTTAGATATAAAGGATTACAACCCTGAATTTTTGGATATTTTCTCCAGGGAAATTTTACAAATGATCAACGACGGAAAAAGCGGATGGGAAAACATGCTACCCGAGTCTACTTCCGAAATGATTAAAAATCAGAATTTATTTGGTTACAAGCAACCTGTTTTAGAAAAAAAAGAATAGGTTCTCCCTGGTAAAAAAAAGGTGGTTTAAAATTTACCTGAACCACCCTCTTTTTTCTATATACAGGCTTTAATCGATACGTGTTATTCTCGCGCCAAGCGCACAAAGCCGTTCATCTATATTTTCGTAACCCCGGTCTATTTGCTCAATATTGTGAATGGTGGAGGTGCCATGGGCGGACATAGCGGCGATTAAAAGAGAAACCCCTGCCCGGATATCCGGAGAGGTCATCGTGGTAGCTCTTAACATGGATTTAAAATCCTGTCCAATAATGGTAGCGCGATGCGGATCGCATAAAATAATTTTGGCTCCCATATCTATGAGCTTATCTACGAAAAACAACCTGCTTTCAAACATTTTTTGATGAATAAGAACACTTCCTCTTGCCTGTGTGGCTACAACCAGCAGAATACTCAATAAATCGGGCGTAAATCCCGGCCAGGGAGCATCGCTTATGTTCATTATGGAACCATCGATAAAATTTTGAATTTCATATCCATCAGTATGGGCAGGAATATAAATATCGTCGTTTCTTTTTTCAATGGTAATCCCAAGTTTCCTAAAATTACTGGGAATAACCCCGAGGTGCTCCCACCCGACATTTTTTATGGTAATTTCACTGCGGGTCATGGCCGCCATCCCAATCCAGGAGCCGATTTCTATCATATCCGGTAAAATGGTATGCTCACACCCGGAAAAGCTATCAACCCCCTCAATATGCAATAAATTTGAACCGATGCCTTCAATTTTTGCACCCATAGAATTCAACATATTGCAGAGTTGCTGCAAATAGGGTTCACAGGCTGCGTTGTAGATGGATGTTTTCCCTTTTGCCCAAACAGCGGCCATCACAATATTCGCCGTTCCGGTAACCGATGCTTCTTCCAGCAACATATAGGTACCGGTAAGCCCGTTTGGCGCTTCCACTCCATAAAACCGTTCCTCCTTGTTATATCGGAATGTAGCCCCCAATTTCATAAAGCCCTCAAAATGGGTATCCAATCTGCGGCGGCCGATTTTATCACCCCCGGGCCTGGGGATATAGCCTTTCCCGAAGCGGCCCAATAGGGGACCTACCAGCATAATGGAACCTCTTAACCCGCTTCCTTCTGTCTTAAATGCTTCGCTCTTGAGGTACTCCAAATCTATGGTCTCGCTAATAAAACTATAGCTTCCTTTCCCCAATCTTTCTATTCTTACCCCTAAACTTTTGAGCAGGCTAATTAGCTTATTTACATCAAGAATATCGGGGATATTGTGAATAGTAACTTTTTCCGGCGTTAAAAGTACCGCACATAAAATTTGGAGGGCTTCGTTTTTTGCACCTTGTGGTTGAATGCTTCCACTTAGTACATGGCCTCCTTCAATTTGGAAAGTTCCCATAAATCAATTAATTTTTAGTAGCGTTTTCTCCCGCGTGGATTATGACTGACCTTTTTGGCAGGGGTTTTAAATTTCTTGTTTCCTCTCAATAAATTTGCGGCTTCGCTCAAATCTTCCTCGCTGTTTTTTAAATTGATCTTTCCGGCGCTCAGTTCATTGAGATGCCCATAGATGATATCGTCATCTACCGTTTCCCTGTTCCAGTTGAGGTAGGATTTTTTCATGTGATTTGCAATGGCATAAATAAGGGCTTCTTTCAGATCCCCTTCTTCCATGATCACCGCCTCGTCGATCATCCTTTTTATATTGTTTCCGTAAAACCTGTATTTTGGAAAATTCTGAGGATATTTCATGGGATCCGGGCGCTTTGCTAGAAGTTCCTTGGATGGTTTTGGAAAAGGCGATTCCACATCGAGTTTGAAATCGCTGATTATAAACAGCTGATCCCATAACTTATGCTGAAAATCAGGCACATCCCGTAAATGCGGGTTCATGTTCCCCATAACGGCGATGATAGCCCTTGCCTCCTTATTTCGTTCCTGCTCGTCCACAATAGAAACGGCATGTTCGACCATTTTTTGCAAATGACGCCCATATTCAGGTATAATAAGCATACTCCTTTCAGAGTTATATTCTAATTCGTATATCAAAATTGAAAATTAAGGTGATAATTAATTTGTAGAAATTATTTTGCCTGCAAAATACAAAATATTATTCAACTGCTCTAAAAATTAAAATTATAAAAAAATATTTTTTTTAGCTGGAATAGAGGCTTATAAGGAAATAACTCCTTCTACTTCCCGCCCTATTTGCTTGTAAATTTCAATAACTGCATCAGGATTTTTCATCCTGACGTTTATGGACAAACTGGTGTACTTTCCTTTTTTGGATAACCTTGTATTTATCACGGCTCCCATATTGTCAAAGA
>JBGSWA010000223.1:0-9058 GCA_041752645.1 Gillisia sp.
AAAATCTTTTTAAGAGCTTCGAGCTGAAGTTCAGAGGTTGGTAAATTAATTAGTGCACGTGCACGAAAATTTATTTTTTTAAGAAAATTTTAATAAAAAGTTGTTTTTATAATATAAATATTTACTTTTGTGTGCGGACACGGAGGTATAGGATTTTTATCAGATGTTAAACATTAAGAAGTTTTGATAAAGAATATTTTACAATAGTGTGCGTACACAAAATTTTTTTAATTAATCCAAAAAGAAATTAATATGAATCAAAACAAAATTAAATGCATTCTTATGCCATTAATATTCCTGTTATTTTGTGGGCTGAGTGTTGCCCAGCAAAATATTGTTACGGGGGTTGTTACAGATGCTACCGGGGTGCCTTTGCCTGGTGTAAATGTTGCAATTAAAGGAACTAACTTAGGTTCACAAACTGATTTTGACGGATTGTACTCCCTTCAGGCTGCCCCTGGGGATGTATTGGTTTTTTCTTTTATTGGAACTAAAACGATTGAGAAGACAATAGGTAATGAAAGCAACTACAATATTGTATTGGAAGAGGACTCTCAATCTCTGGATGAGGTTGTAGTAGTGGGGTATGGTACTAAAAAGAAGAGTGATTTGATAAGCTCTGTAGTTACGGTCAAGGCTGAAGAAATGACAAAAGTAGCTACTTCAGATATTGGAGAGATGCTTCGTGGTAAAGCCGCGGGGGTGCAAGTCACATTGGCAAGTGGAGCTCCAGGCGGGTCATCAAATATCCTTATAAGGGGGCAAAACTCCATAAATGGTGGTAATAGTCCAATTGTAATTGCAGATGGGGTTGTTATTGGTAGTATAAATGATGTTAACGCAAATGACATTGCCTCTTTGGAAATTTTAAAAGATGCTGCTGCACAGTCCATTTACGGTGCCAGGGCCTCCAATGGGGTGATTTTAATTACTACAAAGAGAGGTGCTGAAGGAAAAGCTAAAGTGTCTTATTCCGGTTTTTCCGGAATTCAAACCATTAATAGAAATTTTGATATTTATAGTGGGGATGAATTTGTTCAATTAAAAAGAGAAGCCTTTAGAACAAATAATGGAGGCGAATATAGGGATGATTCACTTATTTTTTCTGCTTTGGAATATGAAAGTGTTTTATCTGGGGAATACATTGATTGGGAAAATTTAATATTACGAACCGGTACAACACAAAACCATGCTCTTAGTGTTTCTTCAGGTACTGAAGATTTTAAAATTTTCAGTAGTGTTAATTATCTTAACACACAAGGAGTTATTCCTAATTCAGATTATGATAAGGTGGGTCTAAGAGTTAATATTGACCAAAAAATTAACGATTGGCTTAAAGTAGGAATGAATACCTCATTTCAATTCTCTGAGAGCAACAATCCAGATAACGATGGGGTGTTACTTAGTTCAATTACAACAAATCCTTTGGGTAGAGTTTATAACGATGACGGTTCTTTGCGTTTATTGCCTGGTGGATTTGAAGAAAATAAAAACCCATTAATTGACCTGGATGAAACCACAAATCTTACTCAAAACAGAAATGATATTTTAAACCTTTTTGTTGACGTATCACCTTTTGAAGGTTTTAACTATAGGTTTAATCTCAGTAGAAGGTCCTGGAATTACAAAAGGAGATCATACAGTACGGCACAATCTCTATTTGGTATAGCCAGAAGTGGTCAAGGTAGCGGAAGTGTTCAGTTTCAAGATAATGTCGAGTGGCAATTAGAAAATATTTTAACATATAATTTCAATCTTGCTGAGGTCAATCATTTTGGTATCACGGCAGTTCATAGTATAACAGATACTAAATATAATAATACGGGCATTAATTCTACTCAACTTCCAAATGATATATTAGGCATTTATGGATTACAGGGAGCCTTTTTAAATACACCTTATATTGGTGGAAGCAATAGAGGGTTAGTTTCTGGAGTTGCCAGGGTAGAATATGATTATGACAATAAATACTATTTTACTGTGTCAGGAAGAGCAGACGGTTCAACTGTATTTGGGAAAAATAATAAATGGGCGTTTTTTCCAGCTGCAAACATTGGATGGAATCTTCATAGGGAAAGTTTCTTAGAAAATGTGGAAGATATTAATAATCTAAAATTAAGATTTAGTTATGGAAGTGTGGGTAATCAAGCGATTAATCCAGGACAAAGTCAAAGTACGGCTGACCAAAGAGACTATATTATAAACGGGGTAAAAGTCTCTGGATATGTTCCTGGAAGCACATTACCTAATCCAGATCTAAAATGGGAAACATCTACCACCTTTAACGCGGCTATCGATTTAGGATTGTTTAATAATAGAATCACCTCAACGGTTGAGTATTATGATACAAGAACCAAGGACTTATTGGTAACAGAAGCCCTTGACCCATCATCAGGATATACTTCAAAATTAACCAATCTTGGGGAAGTACAGAATTCAGGTATTGAAGCTACTCTTGATTTAGCAGTTGTTAGAAAAAAGGATTTGAAGTTTAATGTTGGAATGTCCTTCACTAAAATTGACAATAAAATTTTAAGTTTATACGGGATAGATGCTGATGGGGATGGTCAAGAAGATGATGATATTGGAAATAGAAGATTTATTGGGGAAGAAATAAATGTCTATTATCAATACCAGCCAATTGGAATTTTCCAGGAAGGCGAAAATATTGTTGGTTCCGCACAACCATTAGCGGTACCTGGCGATGTGAGATTGAAAGATCAATTAACTATAGATTCAGATGGGGATGGTCTTCCAGATCAAGCAGATGGGGTAATCAATGACCAGGACCGAATAATTACAAGCCGCTCTCCAGAATGGTTTGGCACATTATCTTTAAGTGGGGAATATAAAGGATTTGATTTCTCTGCAGATTTTAATGCGGTTCAGGGGGTTACAAGAAACAACCCGTTCTTATATAATTACGTTGAAGGAGGTTCTTTAAGAGGTATTAAAAATGGTATAAAGCAAGATTATTGGACACCAGAAAACCCAGGGGGCAACTGGCCAAGACCAAAAGAAGGTAATGATCCAGATAATATTTATTATATGGGATTACAAGATGCCTCATTCGTGAAATTACAAAACATAACTATGGGGTTTTCTCTACCTCAAATTGTTTTATCTAATTTAGGATTGTCAAAATTAAGAATATATGTAACGGGCACCAATTTATATACCCAAACGGATTATTTATCTTACAGTCCTGAGAGAAATGCAAATGATTATCCAGAGCCAGTAACTGTTGTTGCAGGTTTACAATTAGGATTTTAAAAAATAAAATATAAAAATTATGAGAAATATTAAATTTTTGTTTCTTTCTACAATTATGGGAGCTTTTGTACTTACATCCTGTGAGTCATTCCTCGAGGAAGAAATTATAGATTCCATTTCTGTAGATTATATATATAATTCTGCAGACGGTTTAGAGGTAGGGGTAAATGCCCTTTACAATAGAATGCGAGAATATAATGTACCCTCAGGAGATAATAATAACTTGAGATCAAATGTGTTCTTTATGGCGGCTACGGATTTAGGTCTTCACAGAACTTGGTTTACACCTTATGGAGCTTCATCTCATACTCCTGGAAATTTTCCTTCTGATAAATGGTTTAATGCCTACAGAATTATTGACAGAGCATCGGCCATAATTACTAGTGCAAGGTCTGTCGATATGGATGAAAATCAGAAAAGCCAACTAGTTGCCCAAGCACGGGTTATTAGAGGAGAACTATATTTAGATCTGGTAAGAAGTTACCAAGGCATCATATTAGATACGGTTCCTACAACACCAGACAATATTAATGATGTTGTTGAGATTTATGAGCCTGCAAGTACATCTGCTGTTTTTGAAGTTATAAATGCGGATCTAGATTTTGCAATTACGCATTTAGCCTGGCAAGTACCTACCGGTCGTTATGGTCAGGGAGTAGCCAGACATATACGTGGTAAGGCAGCAATGTGGGAGGCAGGATACTTAGGAGGCGGTCAGGATAAATGGAGAGAAGCTGCTGATCATTTTGATGCTATCATTAATAATAATACACACGGATTAGTTAATCTTGATCAGGTTTTTGGCAGTAACGTGAATCATAAAGAAGCATTATTTGTATATCAAAAGGATCAGTTACTGGGCGTTGGAAACGACCTTGCTGGCGGTGGTGGATCGTGGTTGGGCGCTGTATTTACTCAACGTCTATATGAGAAACAATCAGGTTCAGATGCAAGTGCTGGTGGTGAAATTATTTCAGATATTAAGTATGGGGGGCAGTCATTGGCATGGTTTTTCCCTAACTCTTATTTAAACTCCCTGTACGATAAGGTTAACGACAAGCGCTTTGCAACCTATTACTGGCCAGAAGATTATACAAAGTATTTAGTAAATAATCCTGCTCATCCAAGATTTGATTTGCCAATTACACAACCTGAAGACGCTTACCGAAGATTCCATTGGAGTTTAAAAAAATATGCAGATTTTGACACTAAATTGGAAAACACCAATAATAGCTATAAACATATGATCTATTATAGATTTGCTGAAACTTTATTATTAGCCTCTGAAGCACATCATAATTTAGGTGAGGATGGAATTGCATTGCAGTATATTAATACAGTACGAAAAAGAGGATATACCGGTGATCCGAATAGCAATGTTACAACCTATGATTTTACTTCCTGGACTTTGGAGTCTTACTTAGAAGAATCTGCCAGAGAACTTGCCTTAGAAAATAACCGATGGTTCCTATTAAAACGCCTGGGGCTTTTAGGAGAAAGAGTTGCCCTATATTATAGAAATGGGGATAGTAGTACAGCTGAAGCCAATGACGCCGCAAATAGTACAACCCCGTGGCAACCACAATTTATAAATATTCCTGTGCCACGGGCGCAAATGGATAAAATGGGTAACCCTCCAGGGTTTAATGATGGCTACTAAGAAATTAAATCTTTGAATTAGTTTGATCTTTCAAAAGGAGGTTTCAGATAACTTTTAAAGTTTCTAAAACCTCTTAAATGATTACTTCTAAATGTTAATATAAAAATAAATATGACAAAATTAATTAATAAGAAACTGTTTACACTACTGCTTCTAATTCTCTCAAGTGCTTTGAATACATATGCACAAAAAACAATTCAAAACGTTGATGGTAGGGAACACATAAGCCTTAATGGAAGGTGGAACTATATTATTGATCCTTATCAAATGGGGTATTTAGATTATAGACAAGAACCATTTGATGAAGGTAAAACTGGAAAAGGTGGTTTTTATGATAATTTAACAGACCTTACAAAAACAGAAAGGGCAGAATATGATTTTGCCTTTGAACCGACCCTTCAAGTCCCGGGAGATTGGAATTCCCAAGACCGGCGTCTAGAATTTTACGAAGGCACTTTGTGGTATAAAAGAGATTTTGTCTTAAATGCAGCCAGTGATAAAAGATATTTCTTGCATTTTGGTGCTGTAAATTATGAATCTAATATTTACTTAAATGGTAAAAAATTAGGCAATCACAAAGGCGGTTTTACTCCCTTTCAGTATGAGGTTACCAATTTGTTGAATGAGGGTGACAATTTTGTAGTGGTAATGGTAGATAATACCAGGAAAGCAGATGAAATACCAACGATAAACACCGACTGGTGGAATTATGGAGGTATCACAAGAGATGTAACTATTGTAGAGACTCCAAAATCTTTTATTACCGATTATAAAGTACAATTAGAAAAAGGCAATAATAAGGTTATTCAAGGATATATTCAGTTAGATGGCTTTGAGCAAGAACAATCCTTAGTACTTGAAATCCCAGAATTGAAAATTAAAAAATCATTTGAATCAGATGAAAAAGGGTTGGTATCGTTTAAAATACCTGTTAAGAACATCACCTATTGGTCACCAGAAACCCCTAAACTATATGATGTAAAAATATCATCATCAGATGATAATGTATCAGATAAAATTGGATTTAGAACCATTGAAACAATTGGAAAGGACATTTTTTTAAATGACAAGTCCATTTTTTTAAAGGGAATATCCATACATGATGAGAATCCATTTATAGAGGGAAGATTGCGATCTGAGGGAGATATGAGAATGCTATTGACCTGGGCAAAAGAATTAGGTTGTAATTACGTGCGTTTGGCACATTATACGCATAATGAAACCATGCTGCGTTTAGCTGACGAAATGGGATTAATGGTTTGGGCCGAAGTCCCTGTATATTGGACCATTTCATGGACCAATAGTGAAACCTATTTGAATGCTGAAAACCAATTAACAGTAGGTATAGAGCGTGATAAAAACAGGGCGTCCGTTGTAATTTGGTCTGTTGGTAATGAAACCCCTGTAACAGATGAGAGAAATGTATTTATGGGTAATTTGGTAGATAAAGCCCGAAGTTTAGATAATACCAGATTAATTGCAGCAGCTCTGGAGGTAGAGAGAAAAGGCTATACAGTAACTGTTGAAGATCCATTGGGAGACAAGATAGACCTGGTTAGTTTTAATGAATATGGGGGTTGGTATTGGTCAGATGCTAAGGAATTACCTAAATATAATTTTGATATTAAATTCGACAAACCTGTAGTTATTTCAGAGTTTGGGGCAGGTGCTTTAGGAGGTTTTCATGCAGACGAGAACACTATGTGGAGTGAAGAATATCAGGAGCTAATTTATATAAATCAGTTAGAAATGCTCGATAAAATTGAGGGATTAAGAGGGATGACCCCTTGGATATTAGTTGATTTTAAATCCCCAAGACGCCAGCATCCAGTCTATCAGAATTTTTGGAATAGAAAGGGATTAATTTCAGAAAACGGCAAAAAGAAAAAGGCATTTTTAATTCTTAAAGATTATTATAGTAAAAAATAAATTAATTATGAAAATGATGAAATTTTTAATAGGAGCCATGATCTTAATAGGTATCTCCTGTAGCCCTAATGATTCTGTTGTATTTATAAATGGGGATAAGGTTATTGAAGAGGAAGTTATAATAGATACCACAGATACTGGTGCAGACACAACTTTAACTGCCAAACTAATTGTAACAGCAATGGGGCCCGGATTTAATCTTGGTAATACCTTTGAAAACGGAAACAATACCACAACCTTCGAATCCGTCAAGCCAATTATAGACAAGTTTCACAATGCTGGAATGAAGCACATTCGAATTCCAGTTACCTGGATGGATAGATTTACAGAAAATGACCATCTTGCTGATGATGATGGGAATGTCGATTATCAAAACACAAGGTTTAAAGAACTTGTTAAAACGATAGACTACGCTATAAGCCTGGATTTGTATGTGGTTATAAATACGCACCATGAGCATTGGTTAAAAGACAATTATAATGGGTCAGCGCCTTTTGACACTAAGTTTTCGACCTTATGGACCGGTATTGCAACTTACTTTAAAGACTATTCTCACAAGCTTATTTTTGAAGTGCTAAATGAGCCAGAAGGAACTTTAGGCGAAGGGGATGGAAATGGACCCTTTCCAGATCCATCGAACGATACCGCCCTAACCTATACTCGCAATGTAAATAAAGTTGGTTATGATGCTATTAGAGCTGCTGGCGGTAATAATTCGACACGATTAATTATGGTGGGTGTCAACGGTCAAGGTAATGATCGTATGATTGAAGAGGTATATCCTTCAAAAGCAACCCTTCCTGGGGGAGGAACAGACCTTTACCTGTCAATACAGGTACACAGTTATAACCCTTGGGCGTTTTGTGGAGAAACTGGAAGAAATTCTGCATTTCCAGGCAACAATGTAATTGAAGCTGGAATAAAAAAAGTTGGAGTTCATTCAAGACTTTTAGATGTACCAGTTAATTATGGGGAGTTTGGTGTTGGGAGAGATGCAAATGCTGCAGAGCGCAATACAGATCTTGTTCGCGGATATTATAAAATCTTTGCGTCAACAACCCTTAGCGAAGGAATGTCTTATAGTGTATGGTGTGACAGGGGATGGTTTGGATTAATTAATTCAACCGGAACAAGTTTTAAAAATAACATTGTACCGACAATGCTAGGGAATTAATTTGATTTTTTTTGGTTATAATTTTAGGTGATTATAAAAAAAATCATTGACAAATATTCTATATAGACTACCTGATTAAAATTTAATCTTAAAAATGCAGCTTAACTTTTTGTGTGGGTTTTATATGTAAGTCCATGAATTCAAAATGTTATTTAAATCTTTACAAATTGACCCTTTAAGAAAGATTTTAAGATTCCTTTATCCTATAAGAATTTAGAATCTTTTATTAAAGTTTAAACCTAATTATTAATAAAAATTACTAATCATGATTTTAAAAAACTTAAATAAATTTAGAGCTGGCTATTTCTTTACTTTTATATTTATTTGCATTGGAATTCTTTCTTGTGAAGATGACATAAGAGAGGTTACGCTTTACGAAAAAGGAACTGCAGACGCTAGTGCATCAGCCTCGGATATAGAGTATGGTGAAACAGTTGATTTTTCCAGTAATGCAACCAAGGATCAAACTCTTTCCTGGACATTTGAAGGAGGAAGTCCTTCTGACTCATATGATGAAAATATTACTGTAACTTATTCTTCTCCTGGTACATTTGAAGCTAATTTGATAGTAAAATACATTGATAACACCATTGATACCAAAACGTTCACCATCACTGTTAATGGACCAGACACACCGCTTCCTTTTAATGGTACTCCTGCGGCTATCCCAGGTTCCATTGAAGCTGAAAACTATAATCTTGGGGGTCAAGGGGTAGCATACCAAGATATGGAATTAGAAAATTTAGCTGTAACAGCTGGAAGTGATACCTATAGAGAGGATGATGGCATTGATGTTCAAGTAAGTGCAGACGGCACTTTAATAAACATTGGTTACACCAATCCAGATGAATGGGCTTATTATACAGTTAATGTTGCAGATGCAGGCAGTTATGATTTCGATTTCCAAGTTGCATCAGGCGGGATAGATGGCGGAAAATCAATAAAACTTCAATTGTTTAACCTGATGACTGGTGCAATCTCAGATTTAGGTGAAACCGGGGATTTTGCAAATACTGGGGAAA
>JBGSWA010000224.1:0-7172 GCA_041752645.1 Gillisia sp.
CAGAAGCCCATTTAAGCTCGGCACTATCCCCCTGATCTGTAACAGCGACCACCTTACTGTTTTCTCCTGCCCTGGATTCGGTATAATAAATAGTACCCTCATCTCCAATAACAGGAGAACTCGAACCATCATTGATATTTGAAACGGGGGTGTTGGTAGAAAATTCCCAGGAAATAGTTGCAGGAAATTCATCTGGGGGTGGTAAAGAAACCGTAATTTGTTTAGAGCTCTCCATGGACATGCCAATAGAATTAAGCACCCTCAGGGTAACCTCATAGGTTCCCTGGGTAGGAAAGATGAAATAAGGATTTCTTTTGTTGGAGTTGGAACTATTGGTATCTCCAAAGGTCCAGTACCAATCTACTATATCCCCTGAATTTTCTTCCGGATCTGCATAAAAAAGAATTTCTTCTCCTTCAACAGGATTGGCAGGTGTTAAATTAAAATCAGCACTTGGATTTTGCTCATCTGCTATTTCATCATCTTTATCATCACAAGCTAAAAACACAAAAACAAATAGCAACGGGAATAATAGGACTTTTAAATTTTTCATTTTTATTGGTGTTAAAAATTATTTCAACCTCTTTTATTTTATCTCTATAAAACAAATTAATTAGCGATTTGCCTTACCAACCAGGATTCTGTCCTAAATCAGGATTTCTTTCTAATTGTGGAAGTGGTACTGGCCAAAGATAATTTCGCCCAGGATCAAAAGTCCTTCCAGAGGAGACAATGATAAATCCATTTTCATCCGTTCTGAGGTTAGACAGATTTAGAAAATCCGGAAGCCAATCTACATTGGTTCCTTTGACATCCTGGGCCAGTAATTCTCCCTCTCTCCATCTGATAATATCAAAATAGCGCTGTCCTTCAAGTGCTAATTCTACCCGACGTTCCCGATGAATTTCTTCTTTTACATCCAAACCATTTGCTGCCAGTTCCGAAAGGATCATGGGTTTCATCCCTACTCTCCCGCGCAAAAGATTAATTGTAATGTCAAGATCCGCCTGGGTGAGAATGCCTTGTTCTAATCTAGCTTCCGCATAGGTGAGCAAAATCTCTGCATAGCGCAAAAGGATAATATCATTGACATCACGCCCAACCTGTGCCACAGTGGAAAGTTCCACATATTTTGTGAAGTAATACCCCGTAATGGTAGTTGCTCCCCTCCTATCGGACTGGAATTTGGGAACACTAAATAACTCCGGATGATCGTTGGAGGAATCGTCATCCTGATGCTCCTCACTGCTATCATAGCGTCCTCCCCAGGGAGAGTCAGGTTCAAGAATGGTTTGGGCCATTCGTGGATCCCGATTTTCAAAAACCTCATTATACGAATTCACATTGTAAAGCGGGGACTTCTCTATGGGTAAACCATCGGTCATAAGATAACTGTCTACCAAGGATTTTGATGGATTCCATCTCACCACCTGGTCTGGCACCTGGATCTCACGGCTTAAATTATGGTCTGCAACGCCTTCTAAAGAAAGCCTGGCAATTATTGTTTCACGGTTATTGCCTCCTGATAAATTCCCATTATAAGTAAAAAGTTCATTATAACTTGTTTCAGGGTCTCCATTTGAATACAATTCATAAATTCCCATATCCATCACAGCCTTTGCCGCTTGTTCTGCAATAGCCCATCTTTGATTGTATAGAGCAATCCTGGCTTTTAAACCCAGGGCTGCCCCTTTATTTACTCGTCCCCTGTTCACTCCTGTTGGAATAGTGGCAGGCAAATGTTGTGCGGCAAGGTCCAGGTCCGCCAATAAATAATCCACAACTTCCTCCCGGGGATTTCGTGGGCCCATTAATTCGTCAACAGTTAAGGTAGTAGTAACAAGGGGAACATCCCCCCAGAAACTTGTTAAAAAGCTATAGCCCATGGCCCTGATTACTCTCACCTCTGCAGCAAGTTCTTCCTTTCGCTCCTGTGAAACATCGGCCTGATCATAATTCTCCAGAAAAGCATTGGCCTGGCGTACAGCCCTGAACTGAGAACCCCATTCATTGTTTAGTGTTCCTAAATCATTTCCAAAGTTTCCACTTCCGATGAGCTGATACGCAGTTGTGGAAGGCCATATGGTGTTATCGCCCATATTTTCCATATCTACGGTGTTCTTCTCCTTAATATTTCCATAAATAGCATTCACCGCCAGGATGAGATGCCCTTCGGTTTCCCAAAAGGTTTCATTTGTGATAAGATCCAGGGGTGCGCGATCTAAAAAGTCATCGTCACAGGAGCTAAGCAGAAGGAGGCTTAAGACAAGGCTTAATTTTACTGTATTTTTCATAACTGATTTTTTTATTTAAGATTCACATTTAAACCAAACACTATTGTCTTCACCTGGGGATAGAAAGTTCCCTGCCCAACAGGTGATTCTGGATCATATCCGTAGAAATAGTCCGTTGCGGTAAAAAGATTATCTCCTGAGACATACATCCTGAGTTTGCTGATTCGCAATTTCTCGGTAAGATCTGAAGGGAGAGAATATCCCAGCTGTATATTCTTCAGCCTTAGGTAGGAAGCATCTTCCAACCAATAGGTTGATAAACGCTGGTTGTAGGTTTGTTGATAAGACAGCCTGGGATAGGAGGCATCCGTATTCTCAGGGGTCCATCGATCAAGGTGAATCTTTTGAGGAAAAGTGCTTTCAGAAATTAAGGCGTGGCGGGCATTCCCGGTTAAATATCCATCAACATCCCCAACCCCCTGAAGAAAGAAACTAAAGTCAAAGCCCTTCCAGGCCATATCGCCTCTAAAGCCATAGGTATATCTTGGAATATGACTGCCTATTACCTTTCGGTCATTTTCCAGGGTGATTTCACCATCCCCATCTAAATCCTCATATATAATGTCACCTGGCGCCACAGGATCACTGGTAATATGCGGAAAATCCGCTACAAACAAGCCTGTTTCAGGATTATAGGAAAAGTCGTTTTCCTGTGCCAGTCTCTCGGCCACCAGGCCGTAAAAAGCGTCCAGGGGTTCCCCCACCATTCTCACCCGGTCCCCTATTGTTGGCTCTGTACCACCGAGATCTACCACCTCATTTTTCACGTCAGATATATTGAAATTAGCACCGTAGCTAAAATCTCCAATATCATCCTGCCATTTAAACTGAAGTTCCCAGCCTTCATTTTTTATTTGCCCGGCATTCTGCACCGGATATGGAGCTCCGAATACATCGGGTAAAGGAAGAGTCAGAAGAATATTCTCTGTATCATTTATAAAATAATCCCCTGTGAATTGTAATCGGTTGTTTAAAAATGCCAGATCCAAACCGAAGTTCTTTTTGACGGCAGATTCCCAGGTAAGGATTTCATTGGCAACCACGATCTGACGGTATCCTATGGTGTTTTCATAACCTATTGGCATGGTTCCTACAGGACCTAAAATATCCATATATGCCCAGTCCGCTATCCGATCATTACCTTGAGTTCCGTAGGATGCCCGTATTTTTCCAAATTCCACCACCTCGCGCAGGCCTTCAAAAAATCCCTCTTTTGTAAAGACCCACCCTAGAGATCCTGAAGAAAATAAATCCCAGCGCACATCCTTGGCGAACCTTGTGGATCCATCATAGCGAAAGTTCCCCTCCAGCAAATATTTGTCGTTGAAGGCATAATTCACCCTACCGAAGAGCGATCGAAGGGCATTTTGATCTGCACTACCACTGTTAAGCTGGTCTTCTGTTCCCAAATTTATGTGGCCAATAGACTGGGTTGCCAGATTTGTTCTCGATGCTGAAAAATTATCGCCAAGAGTCTCTTCCTGGGATGCACCTAAAAGAATACTCACATTGTGAATTTCATCAAACAACTTTTCATAGCGGGCCGTAGCTATAAAGGTTTGGTACACCGAGGTATAATCCCTCGTATCAATTGAGTTGGGAAAGTTGTTCCTGTAGATAAGCGTGCCGTCTTCAGGGCTGTAATAATTTACCGTACTGTGGAAAATTGTTCTTTTAGAGTTCGAACGAATAATCCCGTATTGCCCCCTAAGGCTAAACCCATCAAAGAGATTTAAAGTTGCACTTATATTTCCTGTAAATTCCTGGGAAGCAAAATCATTTGTACCACCATCGGTGGCCATAGCAACGGGATTCCGTTGTCCGCCGAGATAACCCCATCCGCCTGTAGTAAAACGCACAGGTACCAGTGGAAGGATAGAGTGCGCGGCAGAAATAATTCCTGAGGCTCCGGAAGAAGATTCGGTATAATCTCTTTCTATATATCCAAGGTTTCCGCTGATCTCCAGGCGGTCAAGAAGCAGCGTATTCATTTTTAACCGAATATTGTGACGGTTCGCATTAAAATTATCACCCTCAATAAGCCCTCCTTCTTTGAGTAATCCATAGGAGAGATAATAGTTAAATTCTTGGTCTCCCCCATTGATATTAATATTGTGATTTTGCTGTGGGGCGTACTCTTTATACA
This sequence comes from Gillisia sp., assembly GCA_041752645.1. Taxonomy (GTDB): domain Bacteria; phylum Bacteroidota; class Bacteroidia; order Flavobacteriales; family Flavobacteriaceae; genus Gillisia. The sequence goes on from JBGSWA010000224.1 coordinate 4,441, forward strand.
CTTCTTTAATCCAATTGGTATTTGCAAAATAGTTGGGATCAGAGCCACTTCGTGCAACCTCTATATCTTCAGAGGTATATGTTGGATTCCTTCCTGCATTGAGCATGGATTCGTTTAATAATTCCATATACGTGGCAGAATCCACAAAATCGGGAAGAGCAGTGGGGGATTGAATCCCAAAATATCCACTATAGGAAACCGAAGTTTCTCCACTCCCCTTTTTGGTTGTTACAAGGATTACCCCGTTTGCACCACGAACTCCATAGATGGAGGAGGATGCGGCATCTTTTAAGACCGAAATGCTCTCAATATCACTGGGATTAATGGTATTGATATTCCCTCCGGGAATCCCGTCGATCACTACCAGAGGAGTAGAATTTCCCCAGGTACCAATACCTCTTATGCGAATGTCCCCCCCATTATTTCCGGGAACACCCGATGCATTGGAGACCGTTACCCCCGGCATTAACCCCTGCATTGCGCTGGTCACATTGGTTACCGGACGATTCTCAAGCACCTCAGATTCCACCTGACTTACCGCCCCTGTCAGGTTGGCTCTTTTTTGGGTGCCGTAGCCTACCACTACGACCTCCTCGAGGGATTGAGTGTCTTCCTCAAGGGAAACATCTATAGTTGTCCTTCCGTCCACCGGAACTTCCTGGGCTTTAAACCCGATAAAGGAGAAAACCAGTATTGGTTGCACAGCGTCATTTGTATTTATAGTATACCTGCCATCAAAATCAGTAACAGATCCAATGGTAGTCCCTTTTAGGATAACTAAAACCCCCGGAAGAGGCAAGCCTGAATTATCATTGACAACACCTGATATCGGGCCATTTTGATCATTAGTAATTTCACCTATAGAGAGTGAAAAGCCAAAGGCTTTGGCAGAAATTCCGTTAGAGTATACTTCTGCATGGATACTTCCAAGAAATAATAAGATCAGAATTATACATTTCCGATTCAGGGTCCCTTTGCATTTAAGCAATAATATTTTTTTCATAATAACATGGGGGGTTTAAGGATTATTCTTTTGGTTTTTAATTTATGAAGCCATTTAATAAACTTAATACTGATGAATACTAGTTTTCAATTCACCTTCCATCGAACCATTAAAGGATGTCTTATAAAAACAAATATATCTATAAATTTTAGATTACACATATAACTTATCTAAAAATTTTAAATATCTTCTTTCAGATAAGTCAATTTATTAGATATACAATTTTTTAACACATCAATAATGGGCTTGTAAATGGGATGAATACAGGGTTTCCCTCTGACTATGAAGAGCCATAGTTATAAATGTTAAATTTTGTAGTTATTCTAATAACTCCTTTGGAGAAAAAACATTATCATCTTGACAATGCTCCAATTGGTTACATATTCTTTTTTACATTTGATAAAAACAACTTCAATTATTTATTGATTCTTTAACAGAATTGCGATTTAAGTTCCTGCGATGCATATCCGATAAATTTAGAACCTAATTCTTGCGAACTACAACAATTTTTAGAACTATACGTGATCATAAACTCATCTTTTATCATAAATAACCCTAATTAACGATTAAGCTACGACTTTTGAAATAGTACAAATCGTGAAAGACTTGTACTATTTTGTGCTACAGTCCTTTAATCAAATAGGCATCTATTGCCTAACGGGGTGAATTCATCTTTTTTATGAATTGAGTTATCCTGCATCCCTGTCTCCTGCAGGTTACCGTGAATTTTCCTGCCAATTTTCGATACATTTATTCCATTAACTTCTTCCTCAATATTTAATTATGACCTGTACTATTTCTGGTAAAATATTGCCCAACACGGAAAACCCCTTCATATTGCACTATCCTGGTCCTATGATTTCTATTCCTCTTGGATCTGAGCCCCGGAATTCGAGATTTCACCGATTAAAAAACTGCCCTTAAAAAGTATAAATTTCATCATGTTTTTAGCTACTTAAATCTGAAAGCAAAGGAATATTATAAATATAAAAAGTATGTTAAGGCTTTATGAAGAAAATGCAATGCCTATGTCATAAGATCAATCCAAATGCCCCCTCAACAGGAGATATAACCATAAAATTAATCATTTAATAATGCTAATAAAAAGTTAAATAAAATAACCAGACCTACATTGAACCCCCCAATAATATAAAAACTGCTTTTTGATGGACCCCCTAATATTGGTCCTTAAAAACCAAAAAAGAGGAAATAATCTTACCTTAACTCCGCTGACAGAAAAATCAAAAATTGTCATTCTATCACTTTACAGATGTTCCTTTATTCGTGGATTTTCCAGAGTGGAAATAATTAGAGAAATTATTTTATATAAAGAGGACTTCGGCGACTTTTATGAGAGCTTGGCTGATAAAGTATAAGACGAAAATGAAGTGCTTTTTATGATGATTATCCTCTCGTATTTGGCTAAGTCTAAATTTTTCCGAAGTTTCGAAGGTGCAAAAGGACTTTTTGAAATTCGAAATGAGCAGGACAGTAGCCCTGACAGAATATTCTGCCGTGTTGATAGAGGATATTTAGTGGTGTCGTTTAACGGTTTTCAAAAAATCCAAAAAACCCAAGAATAGAATTCAACAAGGCAGAGAAAATAATGGAAGAATATTTTAACGGGCAAAAAGTGGTGAATAATGGCAAATTTCCGAATTTAGATTTGTACCGGCCTTACAGCCCCGGATGTATCCTGCCGCTTAAAAAGGAGAACGACACTAATAAC
>JBGSWA010000225.1:0-8029 GCA_041752645.1 Gillisia sp.
GTTGGCATTTGAGTACAACTATTTAGTGATAGATCAAACGCATATTGAGAAAGCAAAAAAATTATTACCTAAATCTTATGGTCTTTGGAGTTACAAAAATGGTAAATACAAGAAACTTAGAAAAGCATTACTTAACGAAAAATTGGATCCTGAAGTGCAGTTAAGGCTATTAACCAAATCGGAACTAGCTAATAGCTTTCCTAAAGTTGATGGAGAAATAAATAGTATTTTAAATTCTTTAGATGCTAAAGATATTAATAGTCGATTTAAAAAAGTTTTAAAAGATAGATATAGAAATCGGTGGGAGTTTTTGAAGATAAATAAATCTGAAATATTTCCGATGGATGTCCAATTCTTCTTCAATACAAATATTGAACCTTGTCATGTTTATTACCAATAATTTTTTAATTTAGTCAAAATCTCCATTAGAAATTTTAATTCTAATACAGTGTAAATAATGTTCCATACTAATTCTTTTGAATTTAGCAGCACTCTTGCCAGATTCACCACCATTATATTCACCTCGTTCAATATTTGTAATAATTTCCCAGCCTTTATTTCCAGCACCTAGATAATCTGAAGAATCCGATTGCATTCTTTTTGAGGAGTTAGAAGCAATAACAGCTGGAACTATGGTTGTTTCGAACTCTATTAACTCAGGTTTTGTTTCCCCTTTCTTGTGTCCTCCATATTTATATCTAAAACCAAAAAAATTATTTGTTACCGCATCATAAAAAAGGAACCCAGGGCTTATACCTCCGCCTTCAGTTAAATTATCCTTTTTGATTCCTACATAATCTGAAAAACAATCACCCGCAAATTCTTTAAATATAAAAGGTAGGCTATTGTCTATTTTATCTATCATGCTTCCGTGATTTAATCCAGTCATTGTTACATCTTCAGATATTTGATTCCGATGAATTATAATATTACAATTAAGGTTTTTAAAATCTTGAACTATATCTTGAATATCACCATCCGCAGCATCTAAGTCATTGTTTTCAAAATCCATTATAATAAAATCATTTGGTTTGATAGATTCTTTAATTTGCTCTATGTCTTGAGCGAAAGTCTCTATAAAAGTTCTAAACGCAAGAGTTTCAAAATCATCACGCATTTCTTTTTCTTGTATAGAAATAGAATCTCCCTCTCCACTTATTTGCAAGTAAGAGGATATTACTGGAATGACTTTAGAGGAGACAGGTTTAAGTTTCTTTAAATATTCTGTTCGCTTTTCTCTATTTGTCACCACTGTTCTTAAGAAAACAAGTGTTGGAAGTTTTGTATTTCTACTCTGAGTAAGATGAACTGGTAAATCAATGAAAACTTTGTCAGCTTTAATACTCTTAATAAGAGGAATATAAACACTTTCAAAGGTTTTTTCACTTTTTTGCCCAAAAAGGGAAATTTGAGGATCCTTCTTTTTTTTAGAGTTTACTTGATCAAGTTCTTTAACTATTTCAAGACAAGGATATATTCTGTCTCCAAAATCAAAAGATCTCAAGACTTGTGTTTCTTGTGGTCGAACTCTAAATATTGGCATATATTTTAATGGAGAATCCATGCTTTTTCAATTTGAGTATCTAACTAATTCCTATTAATATATTTATCTAATACTACTTTGAGTTTTAAATTATTGCCAAACGAATATGGCAATAATTTAAGACGCTGTAATCGTCCTAGTACAACAGCAGCATGTGTATTATATTTACGTGCTAACTGTCTTATCTCTCTTTCAGTAATTTTATCAGATAATTCAGCAGTGATGTTTTCCGGTATTAACCATTTGTTCGCAAAATTATCCGCTTCAATTTCTTTTTGAGCATCCAATTCATTTACTTTCATATCTTCTAAAAAAACATCTTTCTTACCATGCAATAGAATATGCCCAGCTTCATGAAAAAAAGAAAACCAAAATTGATCATTAGATTTATACCTGTCAGTTAACTGTATTAAAGGATTACCTCCAACCCATCGTGCTACACCACTGATTGGCGCTTTGGGAATATTTGCAGTATAAATAACCGCTACTCCTGCATTAGAGCAGTGTTGCTGCAAACGCAAAGCAAAATCTACAGGATGAGTTCTTACCATTGCTTTAATTTCTTCTAGTGTTTCTTTAAATACTTCTTTGCTATATGAACCCAATTTAAGCTTTCTCATTTCTACTTCTCCCATTCTTAAAAAAGCAGCTAAACCGCCTAAAGTTGTTTTATGAGCTTCGCTTTTTCGAAAGCTAGATGAAACATATTGATTTACATACAAGGATTCCCATTGTAAAGGTGTGGCAACTCCATAAAACTTTAAACATTCTTCGGTCATTTCTGGCCCAACTTTTTCTGTTTTTAAATAACCATATGCTTTTAATTCTTTTATAGGCTGTATTTTTAACCAATCTTTACATTTATCCAATGCCTCTTCTTCATCTAGTCTTATTAATTTTTCACGATATAACATTTCTCTATTAAGCCAAAACTGTGCATCTATCCCTAGAACTTTTTCTAATTGAAGAGCAGTTGTTAATGTAATAGATTCTTTACCAGATATTAAATCATTTATTTTGGAAGGTGTTTTGCCTATTCGTTCGGCAAGTTCAGCCTGACTCATTCTAATATGTTCTATAGTTTCCAATATAGTATCTCCAGGTTTGGAGAGAAGTTCACGTTCATCTTCTAATTTGCTCATAATCTTATTTTTTAATGATAATCAACTATTTCTGTGATACATATATTTGTTACAGATTGAGTGTCTAAAGAGCCATCTTCGTTTTTTGGAAGTGGATTATGTGCTAATTCAAATATCATACGGTGGTTTACAGATATATTTAATGCCCATTCTCCATCTCTATCTCCAGATAATTTATGACAATTAGTGGCTGGTATTTGCATCAAAACATAGAGACTTGGAGACGCATTAATGTCATCCAATCTGCTAGATATTCTCTTTGCATTTAAACCAAAGTTTCTTTTTATCTCGGATGCGCTACTTAATTGCTTTTTTAGTTTATTCTTTCGATACTCAATTTTCATCAATTAAATATTTTATTACCTAAAAAGGGTAATATTTTTTCAAAGATACTGTTATTTTTGAAAGTAGCGATACATTTTAAAAATATCATAAAATCTTACTAAATAAAAATATTATAAAAAGGTATCCACCCCATAAAGTACATATTGCTAAGTTGAAGGCTCAAATTCGTAAATCTCTTTTGAAGTCGTGAAAAATAAATTTTTCGTGTCTTTTAGATGTAGTTATTTGGATATGTATAAACCTGCAGGAGTTTATATATAATAGAATAGATAAACCTATGGTGTACAAATTTTAATTTTTTAAAAAGGGAATATTAGATGAGGAAAAATTAAAATATTAACCGTGATTTTTTTTATCTGATTTCTTTGCTAAACTCCAGGGTATATGTGATGCACTTTTATTGTTCAGATCAAAATCCCTCATCAATCTTATTTGCTTTTTTACCCTTACAGATAGAGCGAACCTCCCTATAAATCTTTTTATAATTTTCATTGATTTCTTCCTCAGAAAAAAATTGTTTCACATCAGGCAGTTCCCGCTCAATTTTCTGTTATGGAAATTAGTGATAAAATCGGTTTAATAAAGGCTTTAAATCAGCCATTCAATAAAGGATTAAAAGATTATCTCAAGGCGACAAAAAACAACCAGATTTTAACCACCGTTGAGATTTCTTTTCCACCAGAAATTTCATCTTTACTTGAAAATGCGAAGGAGATTTATCTCGTGAATAACAATAAAAGTTCCTATTCCCTGGAATTATTGAATAATGACGGGACTACCAAAATTGTAAATTTTAATGAAGGAAATTCTTTCGGTTTTGAGTTTATGGCTTTCTGCTGGAAGGAAAACTACAAACACCAAGCTGATATCGCAGCCTTTCGAAACTTAAGCGCACCCTGCCCAGGAAGTACTCTTAAAAATCCGGATAAAATTTATAGAGATGATATTTTTAAAAAATTGAATTAATATGAAACCTACCACCGGAATCTTCTTAAGCCTTTTTATACTTTCAATGTTCTCCTGTGAAGAAATCTTGTTTGAAAAGGATATTTCCACCGCCCAACTCGAATTACTGGCCCCACGCAATAACTCGTTAATAAAGGCATCTACTATTTTTTTTAGTTGGACAAAGGTAGAGGGAGCTACAGCCTACGAGGTACAACTCGCAACCCCTGATTTTGAAAATGCGCAACAAATTGTTTTTAATTCAATTGTTGAAGAAAATTCCTATTCTGAGGATTTGCTTCCAGGGGATTATAAGTGGAGGGTAAGAGCTGTTAACAGTGGGTATAGCACAGTATTTGGTTCGGCTATATTTACGGTTGAAAGCAATGAAGACTTTTCATCAAATAGGGTAGTGCTTCTGGCACCCCAGGATAATTATATCACAAATTCCGATAATATTTCTCTGGAATGGCAAGAGGTGGATCAAGCGACAGCATACAGGATCCAGGTGGTTGAAAGTAGCCTGGTGAAAATAGAAGAAACCACTCCTGAGACTTCTTTTGATATGGAATTTCCTGAAGGAGAATTTATCTGGAAGGTGAGGGCAGAAAATGAAACCCAAAATACATTTTATACCAGTAGAAATATATTAGTAGACAGGACTTCCCCAAATACCCCAACATTAACCCGTCCTGTCGATAAATCTATAACAAATAATCCCAGCCTGACTTTTGAGTGGGATCGTACCGCTATATCCGGATCGGTAGAAATTGACAGCCTTTTTATCTTTAAAGATGCAGAACTTGAGGACCTGGTTAAAAAAGAACGGGTAGATACCTCCTTCTCCACTTTGTTGGAAAGACAAAACACGTATTATTGGTTTATGAAATCTTACGATAAGGCGGGTAACGAGAGTGAGGAAAGCGAGGTTTTTTCTTTTACAACCATCAATTAAAAGTAAGGAGATGTCAAATAATAAAAGGAGCCTTTATTTTTTATTTCCCGTGGTGGTTATTATCTGGGGGATTGCAATTTGGAAGCTTCTCGAATCATTTTCAGATGATCCGCCTGCGCGACAAACTCCTGCTATGGTTATAAATAAACCTATAAAAATGATCAGGAAAGACACCTTTTCCCTTTTAACATTAGAAAGTGATCCCTTTTTGGGCCTTGTTTATAAAAAGCCGGGAAGGCCAGTAAAATCTAGGGTAATTCCTCCAATAGAAATAGAATGGCCGGTCATAAAATACCTGGGACTGGTTTCAGATGCAAAAATCTCATCTAAAATATATGTACTCAGAATAAATGAGCAACAGTATTTAATGGAGCCGGGCAGCGAAGAGGAAGGAGTGAGCTTGATTAGAGATAAAAAAGGTTTGTTATTAATGAGTTACAAGGGGATACAAAAAGAGTTTTTAAAAATCAACTGACATTGAAATGGATCCCCCGAAAAATAGAAGCTTCGGCCTTGCAATTTGCCATCCTGGTATCGGTAATTGTAGCCATTATTTTATCCTCCTTTTTACTTTTAACCCATACTTTTAATTCCTTTACGGCACAATCTGATCAGGTTCTTTTAAATATTGAGAATTCTAATACTGGTATTGAGTACCTGTTCAACTCCGGAGAGGAAATTTTAGATTCCACCCAGATTTTGTTAGGCCAAACTCCTGTGACCTTGACAAAAACCTATTTGGGGAGTTTTGAGAAAGTGAGTTCCTCGGCAGGGGAAGGATCCAAAGCATTTAAAAAAATTGCTCTCCTGGGAAATAACGAAATAGGGAAATTAACGGGAATATATCTGGAAGATAATAATCTTCCTTTGGTTTTAGCCGGAAACACCAGGATTGAAGGCAATGCTTATACCCCTGACGATATTATTAAGGCCGGGAATATTTCCGGGAATTATTTTAAGGGGAATAGCCTCTTCCACGGGGAAAGGTATAGCAGCGATATCTCCTTGCCTAAATTGGATCTTAACTGGAAAAATTATTTGACCGAAATGGTAGATTTTGTTCCCGGTACGAAGGATGTGGTTGTTGGGTTGGAGGATTTAAGGAATTCTTTTTTTAATGAACGGCTTGTGGTTTATGAGACTTCTAAAATACTTCTGGATCAACAACTCCTTGGAAATATTTTAGTAAAAAGCGAAACCGAAATAGAGGTTACCCAATTTGCCAACCTGGATCAGATACTTTTATTGGCGCCAAAAGTTATCATAAATTCCAATTTCCGGGGGAGTATTCACATTATTGCTGAAGAAGTAGTATTAAAAGAGAAGGTGACATTAAATTATCCTTCATCTGTAATCGTTGTTCACAAACCAATAGCGCAAAATGGGAAGGAATATGGGTATGATCCTAAAATAACAATTGGCAAAAACTCCATTTTTCAGGGAAATATAATATATCTGGATTCCCAGGATGATAGAAAGTCTAAAAACGATTTATTAATCGATGATAATGCCCTGGTGGAAGGAAGTGTTTATTGCGAAGGATATTCTGAGTTGAGAGGAACACTTTTAGGAAGTATTTTCACTAAATATTTTGTAGCCAATCAGTCGGGGTCCATTTACATCAATCATATATACAATGGAAAGGTATTGACAGAAATGAGCAAACCGGAAATCTGTGGGATCCTTCTTGAAGGAAAAAGAAAAAATGTGGCGGCATGGTTGTATTAAAAAAAATCAGGGCCTCCAGTTTAGTTGAAACCCTTACAGCTTCGGTAATCATAGTGGTTATTTTTATGATCGCCAGTTTTAGTTTCAACAATGTTTTTTTGAACACTATAAAATCGGATGATGAACAACTTAACAGCAGGATCCGGGAAATTAAATACCTCACCAGATATGAAAGGATAAAATTTCCTTTTTATGAAGAAAGAGGGTATTGGATTATTTCAGCAGAACAGAAGCCTGGTGCGGTTTATTTTGAAGTTCAGAATTTGAGAAATAAAAAGGAGATGGATTTTATAATAGAACAAAGTGGGAATTAAAAAGAAAATAGAAGCCTTCACCTTAGCAGAAGTATTGGTGGTAATTGTAATAAGTACCATTGTAGTGGGGTTGGCGTTGTCTGTTTTAAATTTGGTGCAACAAAATTTTTACAGTATCAGCCAGAATTACCGCAATACTACCGAAAACCAACATTTAAAGCAGCGATTGTCGATAGATTTTAATCGTTATCATTCCATTGAATTTAACAAAACTGCACAGGAAATAATTTTTAAGAACCCTCTTGATTCAGTTTTATATGTAGTTCAGGATGAAATGTTAATTCGGCAGGCAGATACCATTGGGTTACGGATTAAGGAGGTTGCTTTTTATTATGAGGGTAGCCAGGTAAATGAAGGAAGGATTGATGCAATTAAGTTGCACACAGGTAATCTGGAAACAGCCTATCTTTTTGTCTCAAAATTTAATGACGCTAAAAATGCCTTCGAGGAATAATGGGGATTAAGATAGGTTACATATCAAAGAATAAAGAAGGGAAGCCGAAGGCTTCTTTGGAACATATCCTTAAAAAAGAGATTAATTTTTTTGGTAACGGATTTTCCAATAAAAAGAAGGAACAGTTCTATTCAGAGTTAAGCGTATTATTAAAATCTGGAGTAAACCTAAAACATTCCCTTGATATTATAATCGAATCCCAATCAAAAAATAAGGACAAAACCTTAATGGAAAAGCTCAATTTGGCCATTTTGGAAGGTTCTTCATTTGCCGATGCCCTTGAAAGGGAAAAGAGCTTTACACCTTATGAGTATCATGCTATGAGGATAGGCGAACAAACCGGTCAGCTCGCTTTTGTCACCAATGATCTTGCGGAATATTACAAACGCCGAAATGAGCAAAAGCGCCAAATTACATCCTCCTTAACCTACCCGCTAATTGTATTGTTCACCGCTTTTCTGGTAGTTTTTTTTATGTTAAAATATGTAGTTCCCATGTTTGAAGATATTTTTGAACAAAACAAGGTGGAATTGCCTTTTCTGACCAGGTTCATTGTGAGATTTTCTCATCTCCTGGAACAAAATGGCCTTGTATTCCTGCTGG
>JBGSWA010000226.1:0-5855 GCA_041752645.1 Gillisia sp.
TATAAGATTATTGGGTAATTTTTCAAGAAAATACTGGGAAGAAGCATCAGCGCCTTCCGAATTATTTACCGTATTGATGGAATTGGTATCTCGGGTAATATATAGTTCGTTTTTTGCCCGGGTTAGCGCCACGTACAAAACGCGTCTGTCCTCCTCAATACTCTCTTCACTATGAAGGTTCCATGCACTTGGATATACCTTAGGAGAGACATTTAAAACATAACACACATCAGATTCAAGCCCTTTTGCCGAATGAACCGTGGAGATAATTACATGATCTTTTATTTCGCTATCAGTTAATTGAGATCCTTCCAGAACAGGTACCCCATTTAACTGTTTTGCATTTTCAAGAATCCCTTCAGAGATTAATTGTCCAATGGTGGAGTAATTATCACCCAGCATTTCCAACACCGGGAAGTCCGATTTTCTTTTCTCTTCCCAATCTTTTCTGTATTTAAAGGCCAAGGGTAATTCCATTTTAGAATATGTCTCCTGAAGCGCTTTCTTAACATTTCCGGAATTTATAAAGATCGTGTTATAAATGTCAGCTATTTTTTCACCATCGGAGCCTCCAATAGCATCTTCCAGGTTTTGAGCACATTCTAAAGGATCTTTAAATTCAAAAATTTTGGAAATGTATTTCCCGGCTCTAATTTCTCCGATTCCATCCCAAAAGGTTAGAAAACGCATCCACCCGATTTCATCATATACATTGTTCACCACCCTAAGTGCAGAAATCACATCTTTTATGTGGGCTGCTTCCATAAACTTTCTTCCACCATAGGTAACATAAGGAATTTTCTTCTGAATAAATACTGCCTGTAGGGGTTTGGTGTAATAGGTAGATTTTGAAAGTATTAAATGATCAATAAAGTTTTTATTTTTTTCTGTGAAGTTCTCCAGAATATTTTCGGCTATAAAATTTGCTTCTTCCCATTGGCTGCCAACGTTGATGAGTTTGGGTTTAATTCCTTCCCCACGGGCAGCTATTAATTTCTTGTTATAATCTATACCGGACGCCTCTAAAAGCCAATTGGAGAGATTTAAAATTTCCTGAGTAGATCTATAGTTGTTGTCTAAAATTAGAATTTCAGATTCTGGAACTCTTTCTTTGAATAAATGAACATTTTTAAAATCTGCACCTCTAAAGGAATAAATAGATTGCGCATCATCTCCAACACAATAGAATTTTGCAATTCCTAAAAATGGCTCAAGTAAATACCATTGTAAAGGATTGGTATCCTGAAATTCATCAATCAATAAATGCATCACCTGATGCGAAAGGATTGTTCGGGCTTCTTCATCATTTCTCAACCTATTTGCAACTATCAGTAAAAGATCATCATAATCCAGATAGCGTCCTTCTCCTTTTTTTAACTGATATGCCTTTAGTAATACTTCAACCTTTGGTCTGATAATATCTATTTCATCATTCGTCTCTTCATCGGTTTTTCCTTTATAAACCTTTTCCCGTATTGAGTTGGTAAGGTTTTGCCTTGTATTTCTTCCGTAAGAATAGATATCTATTAATTGCTGGGGTTTGATGCGTATCCCTTTATACTCAATTACCTGAGCTCCACAGGCCATCTTCATCACGCTTAATTGATCATCCGGATCTATCACCGTATAATTTGAAGCTCCAAATAAATTGGGATATCGAACTATTAGCTGATTACACCAGGAGTGAAAGGTGGATCCATTAAGGCTTTGAGCCTGATTATTGGATAAGGACGACTTTACACGCTCCACAATTTCATTGGCAGACCTTTTTGTAAAAGTGAGGATCTGAATCTTTTCGGGAGGTGTTCCTTGTTCTATCAGATACGCTGCTCTTCCTACAATACACCTGGTTTTACCGGTTCCTGCCCCGGCAAGAACCAAAAGATGCTTCCCACTATATTCAACAGCTTTTTTCTGTTTCTCGTTAAGAATATGATTCTCCAATTTTTTTTGTAAAGGTAATAAAATATTAAGCAATTAGGAAAATTTCCAATATGCGGATTATTTCCTATTTTTGGCGCAATGATATTTATTTACCTTCAATATGTGCAGCTAGGAGAAAAGACGAATGTGCCATTTCGTCTGGTTCTATATGCTGATTTTATTCAGGATTATAAAGTATTTGCTATCCGACCGGAGCTGTCTCTTCCTAAAGGAATATATGCTGAAAATAATCTGGATAGGTTCGAATTATTAGCCAATGAGCCTTTTTGCAATTCAGCAGATGAGCTGATAGACCTGTTTCAAGATCAAAATCTGGTGTTTAGCGAAAAGGAACAATTCCAATTACTCAAGTCTCAATTTAGAAATATAGGCTATAATTTTAATTTGAAACCTGCCATTCTATGGTCTACCGGTAAAAAGGACAAGGAAAAAATGGAACGAATAATGGAATTAGTCTCTGAGCGGGAATCGATCAATTCTACTGGATTTGCTAAAGTTTTTTTGGAGGTGATGTATAACATTACAAAGGATCAAAACAGACAATTAGAAAATTATAAAGCAGAGGAAATTACTCTTGAATGGCAGGAGCTTTCAAAATATGATAGAGCCCCGGGGGTTTACTTTTTTTTAAATGCAGAGGGGGAAGTTATCTATGTAGGAAAAGCGAAAAATATCCGGAAAAGGTTACAAAGCCATTTTTCTAATACTGCTATTCAAAGTAATATAGACTACTCCCAGGTAAATACTATTGATGTGGTTTATACAGGGAATGATATTATTGCCCAACTGGTAGAATCGGAAAATATTAAAAATTTAAAACCGCTTTTCAATTCCCAGCAAATAACCAATCCCGATCCATTTATTATAACATTAGGCACAACTTCAAAAGGAATTTCTAAAATAAAGATCACCCGGAAAGAGTTTGAAGATAGTTTGCCAGAAAAATATTTCAATAGAAAATCTGTAACAGATTCCTTGAAGGATTTCTGCACTGAATTTAATTTATGTAGAAAACATTGTGGACTGGAAAATGTTAAAGGGCCTTGTAGTAATTACACTAAAGATCTCATGCCCTGCGTTTGTGCAAGGGAAGAATCAAATGAGGTCTACAATAAAAAATTTCAAATTGCTTTTGATCTTTTCCGCCGAAAATCTAACAGGAAGATCTATAAATTGAAAGGCAGAAACCGTTGTGAAGATGCCTTTGTATTTGAGGTAAATGGAATATATGAGGGTTACGGCTATATAGAGAAGTCTCTTACTATTTCAAATTACAATGATATTTTAGGGTATCTAGTCAAACAAAAAAATAATTATGATACCACAAGAATTCTTAGTTCTCTGAAAAATAGGGTGATAGAAAAGGACATTTTTTTGATATAAAAAAGTTAGTTTAAGTGTTTTTCTTCTTTAAAATGCTCTAAAACAAAATCAATCTCAAGAACGGTCTTTTTACCATTAATTCGTCAACCTTCAGTAAAACTGGTCCTTTCTGACGATAAAGTTAATAAAACAGTTTGACTGGTTCCTAGGTAATGGATATCGGAAAAATTACAGCGCTTCCTCTTACCATTTGCACCAACTTCTTTACCTGTTATTAAAATCCTAAACAGCGTGCCTGTCATTGCAAATCTCGTGTTCCTCCCTTGGCTAACAGACTCCTTGAGAAACATCTTCAAATGAGTTCCCTTGCAGCCATTAATCATGAACCCGATATCAGGAAATATTTTCAGCTAAAAGTCGCCGAAGGAAAAAACGAATGCTTGTGGTTGACAAGGTCAGAAATAAACTGGTTCACCGGGTTTGTGTCGCGATTAAACCACAAGGACCTTAGGTGATAAACGTGGCCTGAAAATTCTGTCATTTTTACTTGGTTTAAACATGGAAATCTTTTTTTCAAGACACAGTTTTCATGCGATTTTGCCTGGACCATCAAAGAGTCATAGGATAAAAAATTTTTATTAAAATTCCTAAAAGCGAACCATTATTTAGGAGTTTAAATTCGAAAATCCGCAACACAGAATCATCCGGTTCGCCTTGTAAATCTAAATTGGAAGAACTATTTGTAAAGGACAACTTTTAACCCACTTTGCAGCTAACCGGGCGATAAGTTCTGTAAAATAGGGATTTTATTTTTTTAAATTCCGAACTGTGTACTACAGATTTTCGTTTTACGAAGGGATAGAATTTGTAGTGTAAGGCTTTGTAGATGGTTTGTATCTTTTCATTGGGCTCCGAGCATCTTCTTATAAATACCGTTTCATCCTCTTGATTTTTGCCTGTTGTTGTTACTATCTTTTGGGTGTTTCCAATGCGAACTATCTCTTGCCAGTCGTGGTTGCTCCCTTTTTGTTTCAATTGGTATCGAATCGTGTTTACTAACCAATATGCCAGCAATCCCAGGTGTCTGGGAGGATATTTTAACCTTATTGAAATGTCAAAAACCACCAAACGACATCATATGATTTTCTATACATTTTAAACAACTCAGCTATGCCTTTTGTATGCGAAGTCTTTCAATTTTTGATTTTCAGGTTGAAAGAAATAAATTAGGTTTGAACTGAAGGAAACCGGATCAGATTCCTATAGTCCTATCGATGTTCCCATTTTTGATATGCTTTTAACCCGGAATTTAGAAATTGGATAAACTGCCCCGGAATACCAACTTTTGTGAAGGGTCGACTATAAAGCAGGCTTAATCTCTTAGGGTTTAATTCCCCGCTGCTTGCAGCGTAAGTAATATATTTGCTTATGTCAGAAAGTGAATATATACACAAATCTCATAATGTTTCAGTATTGCTTTACCATTTTGTGTGTCCTGCAAAATATCGCAGAGTAGTTTTTGATAAGGCCGTTGATCAGACGTTGGTCAGTATTTGTATGGATATAGAAAAGCGATATGAGATTCATTTTCTGGAGATTGGGACAGACAAGGACCACGTTCATTTTTTGCTTCAATCCGTTCCAATGAAAAGTCCAACACAACTTGTTAAGATGTTGAAGAGCATAACTGTAAGAGAAATTTTTCAAAGACATCCAGAAGTTAAGAAAATTTTATGGGGAGGAGCTTTTTGGTCAAGCGGATATTTTGTGAACACAGTAAGTAAATTTGGTGATGAAAGCACCATATCTAAATATGTTCGTGATCAAGGAATAGAAAAAGATTATAATATGTTGCACAAAGTAAAACAATTGAAACTGTTCTAAGTTTTTTTAGATACCTCGTATGCTTGCATCGAGGTAGTTCATTTCTATATACTGGACATTTGCTTTCTCAAAAAATGGGATATGGTAAAATGCCTTGGAGGTGAATTAGTTAACAGGGTGAAGTTTCAACCGGTTCCTGTGAGTATTGATCGTGAAAGGAGTGAGATCCGGCGGACTCAGGCAAAAAAGTGCTTCCCGGAGTGAGCGGTTCCGTTTTATCTGCGGATTTACGCAACGAAGGAATCACTTTTTGTCTGTATCCGAGAACTTTTTATCGAAGCGCTTTCCCCGGAATGGAGAGCAACGGAATGTCTGGGAATTTGCTGAGGGGTGAGATATGAAAACAGGTTGGAGATTTAAAGGAGAAAAGACAATTGCCGTTTCTCAATCATTTTCATTTCTTAAAAATTGAAAAATCCCCTTAAAAAAAAGGAGAAGGAATATAAATAGTTCAAGAATTTATCAGGGAAATTAGGTTTCCAAAATGAAATCTGAATTTTAATGAATTCCGGGCAGAATGAATTTGAAATTCACCAAGACTTATTTGGTTCTCTCCATATCGAATTGTGACACTGTTATTTTGCTGAAAATCATTAGAATAGTTAATAGTTTCAGGAGAGAAAATTAGAGTTTGGAAAAAATTTTGTTCTATTAATTTTGATTGAATAACAGAACCACTATCGTACACAGACCATAACAGATAG
>JBGSWA010000227.1:0-6915 GCA_041752645.1 Gillisia sp.
CGGGTACCCAGTCCACCGGCGAGTATAATACATTCTTTCATTATTTTCCAAATAATGTTGATTCAACAATTTCACAAATAATATGACCAACGGTGATATGCGCTTCCTGAATACGGGGCGTGTCCGCACTTGGTATTCTAATCAAATGGTCAGTTTCTCCTACCATCTTGCCACCCGATTCACCTGCAAGCCCTACTGTTATCATCCCTTTGGCATGTGCAACTGCAAAAGCCTTTAAGATATTAGGAGAATTACCTGAGGTTGAAATTCCAATAAGAATATCGCCTGACTTTCCAATTGCCTGCACCAAACGGGAGTAAACATTTTCATAACCATAGTCATTGCCAACAGCGGTCATGAAGGAAGTGTTGCAATGCAAGGCTTCGGATGGTAAAGGTTGCCGGTCTAAATAAAACCGTCCTGAAAACTCTGCGGCTAAATGCTGCGCATCCGCAGCGCTTCCGCCATTTCCACAAAAGTAAACGGAGTTACCGTTTTTAAATGCAGTCACAATAACCTGTGCTAGACCATCTATTTGTTCTAGCAATTTGTCATCATTACAGATAGCTAATTTAACATCTGTTGATGCAGTTAATCTTTGTTTTATCAATTCTTTATTTTGCATATCCATTTTTTTTAATAACCCATGTAAATAATCCATCTTCAACGAATCTAAAAGAATTAAATTGCCCGTCATACTGCTCCAACGCATGCATTACCTTATATTTACTAATATCCGGACAATAAAATAACATATAACCACCTCCACCGGCTCCCAAAATTTTGCCTCCAACAGCACCTGCTTTTTTTGCAGTATCATAAATTTCATCAATCATCGGATTAGTAATACCTTTTGCCATTTCTTTTTTATATCGGAAACCTTCATCAAGAATTTCACCCAACCGGTTAATATTGCCTTTCAATAATGCTTCTTTCATTTGCATAGCCTGCTCTTTTATTACATGCATTGCATCCAATGATTTTTCATTTTTACTGCTCACATTTTTTTGCTGTTCTTCAATAATAGTGGAAGATAACCTACTTTTTGAAGTATAGTATAAAAGCAGATTATTTTCCAATTCAAAAATGTAGGGTTTTGGTATTCTAAGTGGATTTACAATCACCTTATCGTCATTATAAAATTCCATGTAGTTAAAGCCCCCAAAAGTAGCTGCATACTGGTCTTGTTTACCGCCGGCCATATTCAATTGAATACGTTCAATTTCATACGACATGTGTGCAATATCATACGAGCCAAGCGGAAGGCTCAGCCACTCTACAAATGTTCCCAGGATGGCAACCATCAGGGTAGAAGATGAACCTAAGCCGGAGCCTGCAGGAGCATCCACATAAGTTGATAACCTAAAACCCTTTAACTCCTTGATGTAGTTTTTAGCCATATAATTGTAGGCTCCTTTTAATAGATCAAGTTCACCATTTATAGGCAATTCATCTATAAGTGTGTATTCTGCAATTTCACCCCTATCCAAAGCATGCAAAATTATTTTATCTTCTTCAATTAATTCGAGACTTGCCCTTGCAGATAAAGAGATGGTTGCATTTAATA
Organism: Gillisia sp.; assembly: GCA_041752645.1. GTDB lineage: Bacteria > Bacteroidota > Bacteroidia > Flavobacteriales > Flavobacteriaceae > Gillisia. The sequence goes on from JBGSWA010000227.1 coordinate 1,568, forward strand.
TAGCACCTCCAAATAAATCAGAGTAAGGAGAAACATCTGTGCCGCCACCTGCGAATCCTATTCTTAGTGGCGCTTTACTTCTGTATATCATTTATTATTTAATTTTTAGTTTCAAAAACTCCACTTTATACATGTATATAAAAAAAACCGCAGAAAGAATAATACCTAAACATAACCTGAACAAAAACGAAAGTTCAATTTTAAAATTATATGTTAGGTAAGATAATATTCCGATACTTGCAAATATAATAATTGAGTATAATAAAGAAATATGCTTCTCCAGTAAATTTCGAAATATCACCCAATGATATGTCATATTTAAAAATGCCGCAATAACGAATGACCAAGCCAAACCTATTGCCCCGTATTTTGTACCAAAGTAAAAAATTGGTGCAGCAATAACTCCATAAAAAATAGATAGAGTAGCTAAAAGTTTTTGTTTATCTAAGGCACTAAGTATTGTACCAATGGTACAAAAAATTGCAAACAATACTGTAAACCAGCATTGAACAAGAATTACGTTCGCAGTAGTAATATAGGCATCTCCATAAAGCAGCTTTACTATGTCCTCGCTAAAAAGTGAAAAACAAAGAGAGCCCCATATTCCAGTCAAAACTATAATATTCAATAAACTTTTTACCCGCTCAGCAAAAAGCAGGTTATTGTCTACCGCTAAGCGTGACAACATTGGAAATAAAGCCGTAAGCAGCATACTAAGCATCATTTGCAGGGGGGAAAGAATTCGATTTCCTAAATTAAAAAGGCCTATCTGATCAACGCTAGAATTAAACTGTAGCAATAAAATAGGGATCTGACTTTGAATTGACGAAAAAATTGCCAATATAAAATAGAAGTTACTTTGGCGGATAATTGCTCTGTGTTCCTCAAAGCCAATTATGGGTTGACTTGGAATGCTAAAAAGAATTTTACGCCGAAGCCATATATAATAAATGATTGTTTTGGTTCCCTGGTTAATTACATAAGCCAGTAATAAAGTGGAAACTTTAAAAAGGTGATTGGGAATTAAATATATTTCTGCAATCCATACAATCGTCATAATCAAATTTACAATTCCTGATGTTTGCATTTTTTCAAATCCAAATGAAACGCTGTCTATCGAATCCCAAAATGACTGAAAAACAATTAGTAATAAAAGAGCGAAGACTAGTGTTGGTGGTAGTGATTGCTTATTGTGCAATTGAGAATAACCGAAAGCCAGTAATAGAGCTATTGAGGTGGTTATTAATCTGATTTGATTTGAAATAGTAAATATTTTACCGGCATCCTGTTTATTGCGGGCAATATGTCGGATTACCACAATACGCAAGCCATACGCAGCAAAAATAGAAAAGATTGTAACCTGTAAATTTACGAGGTTAAATAAACCATAGCCTTCTGGTTGTAATTGCCTGGCAACTCTGATACTGGATAAAATAGACAAAATTTGTATCAATAGATTAGTACCTGTTAGAACGGAAAAATTTTTTATTATTTTATTCTTGAAAATACTCATCCGAATTTTACTTTTAAAAAATTATCAAACGCATTCATTATCACCTTGTTCCGTTTACGTACATATTGCTTCATTCTAATTGGTCTGATAAGAACTTTTATCCAATTAGTTGATTGCTTGCTAACCTTAATTCGATGAGTTTGTGTCAAAAGACTCGTATCGGCATAAAAACAAATAGAATTCCCATTGAGGTATAATCGTTGGCTTAAATCAACATCTTCTATTTCGCCCCAATTCAAATACGGATTCAATTTGGTTTTTGCCAGAATATGTTTCTTTACTAGCAAAAAACCACCATCCGAATAAATATGCCGGTCCCATTCTTCATAGTCAAGTTTGACTGATTTTGAAATTTGAAATTGTGTAAAGTCGTGAAATGATTTTATCCAATCATTTACTCTTAAAGATTGTGTGTCTTCATCTAATATTGGAAAACACAACTGATCAAAATAGTTGCCGTAATCGCAGATTTTTATATACCAATCTTTAGCAAATGAAATCCGGTCATGCATAATTACAAGGTTGTTGTAACAGGCATTATCTATTATCCTGTTTTTCTTTTTTGAAATAGGGATTCTAACATCAAAATAGAGGTCTTTATCATCCAAAATGACAACATTTTCCGGTAAAAATTCTGCTGGAGAAGGGCCACAGATAAGAATTTCGTAACTAGGAATTTTAAAAGCTTTTATTTGGCTGATAATATTTAAAATACGCTCATTTTTCCGGCCATCGCTAACAATACCAAATGACCATTTACTCATCTGATCATCAGTTGGCAAAGCAGGTTTAAGTTTTTTTAACCAAATATAATCTACGTTCTCTTCAAAGGTTTTATTTTGTATCTGGTACCTTTCCTGGTAGCAGGTAGAAATTTCATTCATCAAAAAATTCAGCGGTCTTAAAGGGAATCCACCGGAATCAAAGCTCACCCTGTAAAATTCAATATATAATTCTCCTTCTACTTGCAGTAGCGCATCAATTATTTTTAACGTGTGTCTAATGTATTTTGTAGTTTCAAAAACCCCTTTTGTTTTGATATTGTTAATGGATTCAAGCTCTAGCGTATGTTCAATGAAAAATGGTTTACATGGATGAAAATCTTTTTCAGTTAGAATAATTTGATCGATGCCGGGTTTACAATTAACTGCAGAATGGATGACTATAAGTTCCATATTATAATTTATACTTTAACTGTTTGTTTTAAATAGTCATAATACTCACTAGGTACGCCACAAAAAAGAACTGCTGACCTTTCAATCAAGTGAATATGGATTTTTTTATTTTGTACAATCAACGAATTATACAAGGGTGCAACATATTGTTCTATATTGTTTGTCTGTGTAGAAATTGAATTTATAGATTCATAGGCCTTATAAAATAAATCAGCCTTATTAAAGTAATAAAGCCCGGTTGAACAAAAATTAGATATCTGAACCTTTTCCGCAGTTTCGATAACTTTTGTAGACATAGCCGATTCAGTTTTTGCATAGGACCAATTTGCTCCTTCGCCATAAAAAACTTCCAGATATCCATCCCATTCTTTCATCTCTTCGGGAAATCTAAAGTCTGGGCGGAACGTGTCAATATTAAATATAGTAATCGGCTCTTCGGAGTTTATTTTTTTTGAAAGTTGCAACCCTAAATATACTGTCTCTGCCTGCCCTTTTGTCGGGTTGTGTAGAATAATAATTTCGAATTCACTTATTCCAAGAAGTTTGCATTCTTCATTTATAAAATGTTTAGTATCAAATATGTCCCTCGCAATAAAAATAAATTTACAGGTTTTAAAATAGTGTGAAAAACTGCTTACAGCTAAATTGAACAGGCTTTTATTTTCTGCATAAAGCATATATTTAGGTAATGTAAATCCTTCTTTTATAAACCGTTGGCTTAAGCCAGCCATTGAAAATACTATGACCATATTATTTTTCTTTAATTTCCGTAAATTCTATATACAAACGCAGTGCATTAGCCAACATAGCTTTTTGTCTAAAAGGGTTATCCTTATGTAAAGGGAGCATTGAAAGAAATAAATGAACAAGAATAGGATAAGTACAGGCTTTTTGAATGTTCATTCCAGCAAAATAAGTATTTATAAAAAAATCTTGAATTTTTTTTATTGTTGGGTTGGATGATAAAGTAAAATTTATATTATATTGATCATTTTCTTCATAAGAAAAATATCCTGCAATAATGAAATCATACATACCTAATACAGAATGTGCAAGTTTGGCAATATCATAGCGTATATCTCCATAAATAGCTTGATTACCTTCTACATCAATCCCCCTTGGATCAATCACCTTAATTGATTTTGTTCTAAAATCATACAAAATATTGCTGAAACAAAAATCTCCGTGAATTATACTTTGCTGTTCAGTTGTTGGCTGCAAAATGTAGCTGCCCATCTCTTTTGCAATTAAATTTATTGAAGGGGTTTTAGTTCCATTAATTACCCACTCCCTGTTTAGATCTATATCACTTTGTTTTGAATAGGCCTGTAGTCGCAACTGGGTTTTTTCACTGTACAGTCTATTGGATTTTTCCGAAATATTTAACTGGGCAGGGGGTTTAAATTTCATACAATCCACCATAAAATCATTACAGGCACTTAAAATATTTTGCCAGATAAAATATTCATTTTTACCATAAACAAATAACTCCGCAAGTGTACTCAGGTAAAAGTATTCAATCTGGTAAAAACTCTTTTGATTATCCGTTCCAATATCCCACAATGCCGGAATATATCGCTTTAATGGGATAGGTAAATTAGCAAACCAATTTGCTTCAGCAACCATTTTATTGCTGTCGTTACTGTATTTGATTACAGAAAAACCATCAATTCTAAGATCATTGAAAAAACGCTGTGTTGTTAACCGGGTTCTTGACCGATAATAGGTGTTTGCATGACCAAAATCCAACCATGTTCCAGACATTTCCTCCTTTACTTCTTTTCTATGTTTGTACAATAAAATTCCTTTTACAAAATCATAGTTAGATTCTGTAATTGATTTTATCAATAAGCTTTGATTAGAGAAGGCAAAATAGCCCGCATAAACCGACTCCTCGTGTTTTAAATCATCTGAAAATGCCCAAGCATAGTTGTCAGCAGCTTTCCCAATAAGGTAGGTATCAGAATTGTCTGGAAGTGATTCGAAAAGCGTATCACCATGTAATATTTTTAAAGGCTCATTATACTTGGCAGTAACATTCAATACATAAACGATAGATTGTCCCAAAGAAAATTCTTCAGGAACAAACACAATAACTACACTATAAGATTCGAGTATTTCTTTATCCCTTTCGCTGATTGGAAATCCAGCAGGAAGTGATAAAACAATTGTTTCTTTGATTTTTAGCAATGCTAACTGGTGTTCATACAACCGCTTATTTTGTAAAGGCAAGTATGAAGGGGGAATTTTACCAAACTCAGTAGCCAACTCACTGGTTATATATGCTGCCGATGTTATTAAGAACATTATGATTTAATTTTTTCTTTTTCCAGTTTAAGAATCTCTTGAATTTCATCATAAGAATATTTAATAAATTCTGATGGCCTTATTGATTTATCATCAATATAAAAGCCATCAAATCCACACCATGGTTTGCCAACATACACTTCATCAAAAGGCACATCATGTTTTCTTAACCAGTCTATAATATTGGGCAGGGTATATATATTTATCTTACCGAGATTGGATTCATACGTTCGCATATTTCTACTTGAGTTAATCACTATTTCAAACCCTTCTTCTTTATACTGTTTTAGCTTTTCAATAATTTCAGGAATTGGGCTACTATTAATATAATCACCCTTAATGGTTATTGATAC
>JBGSWA010000228.1:0-6436 GCA_041752645.1 Gillisia sp.
TATTGAATTTTTCTTGTAAAGTCCTTACAGCAAAAAGCATATTCAATGCTTTCTGACTGCCTTCCATATTTCCCAAACCGGCAACCCTGTCGTGCCTTGTAGTGAATGTGAGATTCTTATATTTGTGTGATTCATCAACAAACAAATGGTCAATGCCTAAATCTTTAAAGTTGATACCAGCATCTTTCTTTGCTTCAATATCTTTTTGAATGCCTTGTAGTTTTATACCGAGGTTTGTTTTACGTATTTCCAATCCCTTCAACATACGCCGGGATATTTCTCCACCCATTTCTTTTATGGTGTAAAGATCTTTCTCCACATTGTCCAATTCTGTTTGAAATATCTCCCTTTGTATTTCCGGACTTTGAGGGATTTTACCAAACTGGTCATGCGTCAAAATAATGCAATCCCAATCGTTGTTTTTAATTTCATGTGATAACCTGATTCGTTTAGCGGGGGTAAAATCATTTTCACCAGGAGACAGGATTTTTGCGTTGGGATAAGCTTTCCGGTAAGTATCTTTTATCTGGTTCACATTGGCTTTTAAGGCAAGTATCATGGGCTTGTTTACAATGCCCAGCCGTTTCATTTCATGTGCAGCCACAATCATCGTCAAGGTTTTTCCCAAACCAACTTCATGGTCTATCAAAGCACCACGGTTTTGTATAATGCGCCAGGCGGCATTCTTTTGTGAACTGTACAAATCTTCAATATCTAAACGCTTTTTGTCTAAACCGGGAAACTGTAAATGGCTGCCATCGTATTCCCGAAGCACATAGCAATTGAAAGTGTTGTTGTATAGTTCTTCTAAATCTTTCTTTTCATTCGCAGGTAAGTCTTTCAGCCATTCAGTAAAGTTATTACGAATAGATTCTATCTTTTGATGTGCCAACTGTATGGCATCATTATCCGGCACACGGATAGTTTTATCGCCAATACTGATTTCATAAGTATAAAAGGGCGTGGTGTTTTCCAAAGCATTTTCCAATAAAGTATTCCCGTATGAAGTTTTACCAGCCTTTGTAGTAACAGCATATTCCTGATTTATTTTTGCATTGCTGCTGCTTGCCTTGACTTTAAAAGTATCTAAAGACTGAAAATAATTTACCTCAGTTGGCAACTCAAAAAGATGAGAAGCAAAACGGTCGTAATAAGCTTTAGGTATCCATCTTTCGCCTAAATTAAAATCTAATAGTTCAAAGGGAATCTTTTCTGGTTGTATTTTCTCTAATGCTGATAGACTTCTTTGTAATTGAATGTTATTTGGAGATTCATTTACTGCTGCTTTTGCAATACTTAATTTAATCACCACATTCCCGCTTAAAAGTTGGTCGGCAGTTTCCCAACTATTATTCGACGGGTTTATGTAAATATGATTTTCTAAAGAATTTATGGTATCAGCTTCCGTGCTATCAGTAGCCGCAGCAATAAATTCAACATCAACAAAGCCTTTATCATTAAGGCTTTTTGCCAATGCCTCCACAGGATTATCAGTATGAAAAGCTTCCTGTTTTTGTATCAGCGATTTGGTAAGAATATCGGCTTTAAAGTACTGGTCGCCATCTTTTCTTTCTAATGATGCCAGGACAATAAAGCCAAATGCTTCATCTTTTAATATTCTTTGTTTATTGGTAGATGAATTTAAAATGCCATAGCCTTTTACCAAGGCATCGTAAGATTCGTTTAATTGCTTTCTTAATTCCGGGTATTCAATATTTTCATTCGCTTCTTTATCTGCAAGCATTAAATATTCATCCCGTACAGCGGTGTACTGTTCATAAAAGCCAATATCCTTTTTTTTATAAAGGCTTGGCAGGAAAACGGGTTTATCATTTTCACCGGCGATATACGAAACAAAACCAACCCTGTTGTTATGTACAATCAATGTTCCTTCTTTATGATACGGATTGCTGTCTTTTAACTCAGCTAATCCTCCATTTTTATTATCAAAAGCGATATGAAATACACTTTCACCTTCATTATAAAACTGGTGATTGTATTCCTGTAATTTATTTGAGAGACCATTCAGTTCAAGATGAATAGCAGAAGCATTCATCCAGTTCGCAGGGAAATTTATTTCTTCTGTATTGGAATAGAGTTTATATACGTATTGTTTAAAAGCAGTTGATTTTGCTGCTACCAAAACAACTGCATCATGTTCTGGCTTGTCGGAAGTTTTAATTATATTTGCAATCCGGGCTGTCTTTCTATCAATAACTGTAGTGTCCAATCTATTAATGTATGCTGATGCCCTGTTAATATTGGCGGCAGGTGCAGTGTCAAATAGCCCCAATTGCACAGAACTGTTGTCGGGATTGTTTTCCGGCATAGGCAGGTAAGTAAGCTGTTTACCTTTATCAATATTTACCTGAACTGGCTTTACAGCAAATGCTGTTGCATTAAAATGTTCATTAACTCCTTTACTGATTGTATCTGCTAATTGTGGTGCAATTAAACTGATGTCGCCTGTCTGCCAGATTGTTTCATGTGCTTTACCATATTGGTCTTTGCCCGGCTTAATTTGATTACCTAAAATAATTTCTGGGTGAAGGGAAACGTATTGGTTGATAGGATATTTACCAAACTCATTTTCCTGCTCACTCGTACTAAGTAGTAATTCTTCATTTTGTGAAAGCGAATATTTGTTTTCGTTCTTTTGAACAATGAGTAAATGGCTTGGTGCTTCTGTATTGCCGGTATCTTTCATCAAATTATCCGGCATCACGTTCAGGCTTATAAAATCAGCATGATTAAAAAGATAGTCTCTTGCTGATTTATTCGATGGGCTGTTTAGAAAAGCATCTGTAGTAATGTAAGCCAGCAAGCCGCCGTCTTTTATTTTGTCGAGTCCTTTTGCAAAAAAATAATTGTGAATCTTTCCAGTTAGTGACTCATTTTTAATGGCTTCATCATATACACGAAAATTTCCAAAAGGAATATTACTTACAATCAAATCATACTTTCCATTTTCATTGTTAGAAGTAGTTTCAAAAGCAGTAACCTGAATAGAAACAGGGACGGGTATCGAACTACCTAAAGCAGTCAATACCCGTCCCGATAATAAATCTTTCTCTACAGCAATAATATTTTCTATTGAAGGAAATGCAGACGCAGCCTCAGTAACAAACACACCGGCACCACTGCTGGGCTCGTACAAGCTTTTAGGCTCAATACCTTGTTCTTTTAAAACTGCAAATAGGGTTTGAGGAATTATTTCAGGGGTATAAAACGCAGTGAGAATGCTGTTTTTAATTGAATCAACTACCTGCTTATATTCAGCATCAGTAAAATGCTGTTGCAATAGTTTATGCAGTTCTGTTATTTGCGGATAGAGCCGTAGATCTTCTTTAGATGCTTTTAATTTTACCCATTCTGCTTTTGAACTGTTAGGATATAACACAGCTTTTAAACCACCAAAACCAGCATAACGTTTCAATGCTTCTACCTCTTCGGGTAAAAGCATTGCCCCTTCCTTCCATTCTAACGCAATACGAATGGCCTTAAGATTATCCTTCAGTTTCTGTTGACTGTTGTAACTCATCACTTTCACACCTCTCTGCCGACAGGCAGGTTTTCACTCGTCACATTTTCTAAGTATTCTTTTACTACACCAGTAATGGCATAACGTAAAAACCTGTTATCCTCATTCTCTTCTGAAAAATTCAAGTCATCAAATACCGACAGGCAATACTTTATCATATTGCTTACTTCGTAAAGCAATAAACCTGATTCAGTAAGCTCCTTGTATTTTAGTTCAAATTCAGCTTCAAGAATATTCTGGATGTAGTTGTACCGGGATGGCTTTAAGTCTTGCGTAAGAAAATTCATGCACAATTCTTCAATAATGTAGGAAGGCTTGCCTTCTGTACTTAATTGCTTATGCAAATAATCTACGCTGCTTACTCTGTTACTCAGGTAAGTTGTTACGCTGCCAGTTTCTTCTAAATCCAGCAATATATCAGGGTTATTTACCCTGATATATTGATACAGATTTTTGATTAATGTTCCTTGCATAAAATGATTTTTTTAAGTCGCTCCTTTGGAAGGGTTTAGGTGGGCTTTTATACACCAAAGAATGAACGGATAACGGTGGCAACAATAACCAAGAATACGCAACTGCCAAACCAGGCTGCTGCAACCTTACCAGTATCAGGGTCGCCGCTGTTCCATTTCTGATATACTTTTACAGCGCCAATCAAACCTACAATCGCACCTACAGCATACATCAGGTTTGTTCCGGCAGCGAAGTAACTTCTCACTTTGGTATTGGCTTCGTTAATACCGGCATTGCCATCCTGTGCAATTGCATACATGCAGGTAAGCAGAAATAAAACTGTCGCTGATAAGGTATACAGGCGTTTTTTGTTTCGGGTAATCACTCTCACACTTTTCATAACACACATTTATTTTTAGATGATGAAGATTTTTAAAAATGCTCCATTGTTTCAATCAAACGCACTTGCTTCTCCTGCACAGAAACAATGAAGCATTGGTTTTTCAAGTCAATTCCATAACTGACTAATATCATTTACCTGGAGTAGTTGTGGGTATTTTTCATTAACCGCTGCCGCAATAAAATAGGTTAACTCATTTCTATATTCAGCATTTTGGGCAATAGGATATTTTTCGATTAGCTGCTGTATCCCATCAATTATTTCATGTTTTGAAATACTGATTTCTGTTTGATTAAGGTAGGCCTGTACTTCATCAGTAAATGGCTGCACTTTTGGGGATGTATCTTTATTTTGTGGAGGCTTAGGGAGATAATCTTCTGGGTTTTCTTTTTGCTTATTGTTTACAGACGAAGGAATGGCAATAGTATCATTATTTACTTTTCTGATTCCAATCAGGCTTAATATTTCCCAACAAAAATATTTGAAACCTACAAACATATAATACAAAACTAACAACAAGGTAATGGCTGATATATACTGCCCCCAGGTAATTGAATTAAACATAACGCTTTTATTTTCTTGTTCACAAATCATTTTCACTTTTCAAAGCCGTTAATATAAAATATTACAAAAACTTTTCCAAACTATGCCAGCAATGGAGTAAACGGGGTAGTGCTACCCACGCTAACTAACTTGAAAATCAAAGGAGTATTTAATAAAAAAATATATAGAGAATGTCTTTAAAACAGAAATTTTGAATCTCTGGTATTATCGTTCTTTATTCTTGGTGTCCTGATAGAATATCAGGACAGTGCTTCCACCCTAAAAATTTACCTTCATTTTTTTAAAAAAATGTAATTAACCAAGACTTTAAATCATCAGTAGCATAATAATAGTGATGACATTTAATATTATTATTGATATGATTATTGGAGTGATGAGGGATTTATAAAATTAAATAGATTAGACAATATGAAACTAATTCGTTTTGGAGAACCGGGACAAGAAAAGCCTGGTTTTATTGTTGCCAATAAACGGTACGATGTATCTGCTTATGTAAAAGATTACAATGAAGATTTTTTTGAGTATGATGGTTTGGCAGGATTAAAAAAAATAATTCAGGATAATATTGGAAATCTGCCAGAGGTTTCAGCAACTATCAGGCTTGGTTCACCAGTTGCAAGGCCGTCAAAAATTATATGTATAGGGCTAAATTATATTGACCATGCAAAGGAAACCAATTCTCCAATACCTCATGAGCCAATTATATTTTTTAAATCCACAACTGCTTTATGTGGACCTAACGATGACGTAGTTATTCCTAAAAACAGTGAAAAAACGGATTGGGAAGTAGAGCTTGGTTTTGTAATTGGGAAAAAGGCAAGCTACGTTGAAGAAGAAAATGCAATGAATTATGTAGCTGGCTATTGCCTGCACAATGATTATAGTGAAAGGGCTTTTCAATTAGAACGTGGCGGACAATGGGCAAAAGGAAAAGGCTGTGATACATTTGCGCCATTAGGGCCATTTATGGTAACGCCTGATGAAATTACAGATGTAAATAATCTGGCGATGTGGCTTACTGTGAATGGAAGGCAATACCAAAACAGCAATACATCAAATCTTATTTTTAAAATACCCTTTTTGGTGCATTATTTAAGTCAGTTTATGACACTGCTTCCAGGTGATATTATCAGTACCGGCACTCCTCCGGGAGTTGGTCTGGGTATTAAACCTGAACCTGTTTTTATTAAAGCCGGAGATGTAATAGAATTGGGTATCGAGGGATTAGGCAGCAGTAAACAGAAGGCAAAGAATTATTCCGCCTGAATGAAAACATCAGTTATTACTCTTTTTACAGTTTTTATGTGGTAAGCCTGCGTCATAAGTAGTAAGCTGATAAATCATAAATATTCAATTGAGATTTAGTATTTACCCCTTTTTTTGATTTTTTTTGTATCCTGTTATTCTATCAGGACAGTAAATTAATATCCTTAGCCTAATTTCAATTTAATTTCATAGTAATATGAATTTTTAAACGC
>JBGSWA010000229.1:0-13256 GCA_041752645.1 Gillisia sp.
CCACAAACAAATGCTCTGCTGTCCATTTCTCTTTCATACCTTTTGGAAATTCGGCAGGCGTGGCCACATCAATTTTTTGGGCTGTAACCGGTGAACTTAATGTTCCCATTGTTTCAAAATCCCAATGCAGATTAACTTCATAATAGTGTGTGTGGGTCATTTTATTTATTTTGTTAGCATTGTCATTTTTTTAATGTTGACAAAGCCGGCTTATTGGGTGTTTCATCAAATATTTCATTGGCTATTTTTTTATCAAGGCCATAAATATCATTCCTGAAATTGATGGAATCTGATGGACTAACCCATGCGGTGAAATAAACGATATACACTGGCACAGCAGGCTTTACTGCAACAGGAAATTCTCTATTACTTGCTAGTATGCCGTTTATTTTCTCCATGGTCCACGAAGCATCTTTTCTCAATAAATAGCTGGCAAGCCACAATGGATCCTGCACCCTTACACAACCATGGCTAAATGCCCTTTTTGTTTCACCAAAAAGATTTTTGGAAGGTGTATCATGCAGGTAAATATTATAGTTATTGGGAAACAAAAACTTTACTTTTCCCAGTGCGTTATCCTTACCTGGTTTTTGTCTAACACCCCCATTATACCGTTCCATATTATTTCTAAGTAAATAATTTTTACTAAGCCTTGGCTGTATTTCTTTTCTGTAAATACTATTGGGTACATTCCAGTAAGGATTAAAAATTATTTGCGATACATTATCCCGGAAAATACTTGTTTGTTTTACTGCTTTACCAACCACTACATTTGAGGCCCATACTTGCTTATTGTTTTCAAAAACATGCAGTTTAAATTCAGGAATATTTACCAGCAGATACTCATTTTCCATTTGCACAGGCATCCATCTCAGCCGTTCCATATTTACCATAATCTGCTTGATGCGTACCTCAATTGGTTTATTCATTTCCTGTATGGTTGCAATAGCTATTTTTCCATTAACAGGTAAGCCCATTCTCTGTTGATAACTTTCTACCGCCTTCATTAAGGAATCTGTAAACAAAAGACTATTGTCAATTAATTTCAGATCGCCGGTAATAAATAGATGCTGTTTAGCTTTTAGTAAACAGGAATCTTTATCACCATTTATGAATAATTTCTTTGAAGTCACTAGTAATGGCAATCCTCCATTTTTTTGAATATTTCTATATAGTCTTAATTTTTCTTTTAAACTGATATAATATTCATTTACGGGTTCCTCCAATGTTTCTCCCGGAGATAATGAAACCAATGAATCTAACAACACCTGGTAATTCTTTTTTTTTCGTGGAATGTACCATTCCAGGCTTTTTGACTCCCTGGTAATTCCTCCATACATCTTTCCGGCATATTTAAAAAAGGAGGCTGTTAATAAAAGTTCCAGTTGTGTCGCTTTGTCTTTCTGCGATACCGATGCTTTCTCATCAAGTATTATAGCTTCATAAAGCGTATCTAAAGGCGCATTACTTAAAGTGTTATCAGCAAAATCCCTGCTGTCAGTTTTCATCTGCTCGTAAAAACCGGAAGCCGCTGCTGTCAATCCATTTTCTGACAGCCATGCAAATTGATAACTACGGCTTTCATAAAATCTGTTTACTTCATTTTTAATACTGTCAGAAGCAGGAAAAGTCTTAAAAAAGGAATGTATTGCAGCACTATCAAGCGTTAGTTCAGTAAAATTTTCCGAAGAGTATATACCAACTAAAGATTTTATATCCTGTTGTTTATTTTTACCACTACCACAGGATGGAAGGATTAAAATAAACAAGGAGAAGTTTATTATTGTAAGTACATTAAAAAATATTTTATGTGCCATGTAATTTGGTCATTTATGCCATCACTCCTCCATCTAATATAATTTGTGTGCCATTGCAATAGCTTGAATCATCACATGCCAAGTAGATAAAAGCTTTGGCTACCTCTTCAGGTTTGCACAAACGCTTGGAAGGTGTACTTTCAATCCATGCGTTATGCACTTTAGTAGGTGCAGCATTTAATAAAGGGGTTTCTACATAATAAGGGCAGATAGCATTAGCCCTTATATTTTGCGCTGCATATTGAACAGCAATATTTTTTGTAATACCCAATACACCATGTTTTGCAACTGTGTAAGGCACTAGACCATGCTCTGCCTTTAGCCCGGCAAGCGAAGCCATATTTACAATAACGCCGCCGCCCTGTTTTAAAAATTGTTGTAGTTCATACTTTACACAATAAAATTGACCGGTAAGATTTACCGCTTTTAATCTGTCCCATTCATTTTCGGGCATATCATGAATACCGGAATAAACACCGCCGATACCAGCATTGTTAAATGCTACATGCAGCCGCCCAAACTCTGCCACAGTTGCATTGATTGCCATTTTAACGCTTTCTACATCGGATACATCAATGGGCACAAACATACATTTAGCTCCCAATGCTTTTATCTCTGCAATGGTTTCTCCATGATCTTTGCTAGCAAGATCTGCCACTACAACGATGGCGCCTTCTTTTGCGGCTTCCAATGCAGATGCTTTTCCAATACCGGAGTTTCCACCTGTTACAAACACCACTTTATTTTCTAATTTTTTCATCGTATAATTTTTTTTGAAACTAATTTTATATAAGTTATTTACGCTACGGCTTTTTTACTTTTTCTTTTCTAGTTCACACATGGTTCCAAAAACACGATCCCAAAGTGTAGTACTTACGCCAAAACCTTTGTCATCATTTTTATAATGATGTAGGTGATGATTTCGCCATAGCGACCTCATCTGTTTAAATGGTGGCCGCCAAGTATGTATGGCATAATGCATGGTGCCATATAATAAATAACCCATAAGAAAACCAGGAAAGAACATAAATACATTGCTTCCTATTAATAAATACATTGCTAAAAATATTAAGGAGGACAAAATTAAACTTGGAACAGGTGGCATAAACAAACGTTCTTTATCTCTTGAATACTCATGATGGTTGCCATGTATAATATAAATTATTCGTTGAGCCCTATCGCTTTCTGCTATAAAATGAAATACAAAGCGATGAATGATGTATTCAAATAAACTCCAAAATAAGATTCCCGCAAAAAACATAAGAAGCAGGTAACTAAGGCTATAATTATATTTTGAAACACTGAAGTAAACCAAATAAATAATTATAGGAATATATATTCCCCAAATCACCAAGGGATGCGTTTTCGTTAATACTTCTAAATGTTGGCTATTAAACAAACGCGCTTGCCCTTTATTATAAGTCTTTACTAATTTCATAAAATAGTATATTATTTTGCGTTTTTTAAAATTGATGATTTTTTTCAGACTTTTTTTACGCCATCATTTTCCAGTATCTTCCTTTTTTCCTGGTATTCATCATTTGTAATTCGACCCGAAGCAAAACGCTTTTGTAAAATATCCAACGGGGAATCTTTTTTCGTTCGTTGTCCGGGAATATCATAAGGTGTTGCGAATATCCAAAAGAGTAGTATTACCCAAATGAACCACCATACAAAGTGCATTCCCCAATAATAGTTGCTGTAAAACATGATTTTTAGTTTTGTAGTGAATAAAGAACTTACGGTACTTATGCTTCAACTGTAGCAGGCTTTTTCTTTAGTACCCGCTTTTTGGTTTTCTTGGTTTCAACAACTTTGATAAATTTTTTAAGATCTTTTTCAAGTGTCGTAATCAGGCTTCTATTATTAGCAGTTAAGGCTTTCTTTACTGATCCGATAAGCTTTTTCTAATGCCTTTAATTTCTTTCTTTTTCATTATTTAAAATTTGATTTTAATTATAGGTGACCCGATAAGTTAATCAGTTTATTTAGTAAAAATGGGAGGAATTCCTCCCATTTTTGTGTGTGAACTAATCATCCAGTAATGCGTAGTCATAATCAACAACTAATTCATTATCTACTGACCATACTCCAGGTGCATTGAATGTAATACGGCCTGCTTCCTCTTTCTGGTACCAAGAATCAACAGTACCGGTCAATGTTGCCTTGTGGCCAGACACTTTTACATCAATGTCATTGTCATAAATAGACCAGTTGCGTCTAAGTGCAGATTCTATATCCGCTTTTTCTACCACTTCCATAGTGGTTGATTTAATTTTGATGTTATTACTTACACCAGTAACACCCAACAGATTTTTTACAGCATCTCTTGCTGCTTCACTTTGGTAGTTGTACTCCAATTCTCCTTCCAGTGTAACCCAACCACTTTCTACCTTTACTTTCACCTTGTCATTGGGTACACGCCAATTCCATTTAAAAGCATTTAGTACTTCCGTGGCTATTTCGCCGTCAGATGTTTTATCCCAACTGTGGTGAAACTTCACATCAATTTTTTCAACAACAGCCTTTACACCGGCAACATTCTTTGCGGCATCTTCTGCTTCAGATTTTTTTGTGTAGTTATCCACTACCCCGGTAAGCGTTACTACCCCGTCTTTAACAGTAACACCAATTTCTGCTGCGTTCAGTAATGGCTCCCATTTAATGGCGTCCTGAACGTCTTTCTGTAATTCTGCATTATTTTTCATGTTATTAAAATTGAAATCGCAAATGAATTTTTGCAATGATGTAAAGGTCACTTCTTGTGTGACCTAAACTGTTACATAATATTATAAACGATTTGTATCATTCACACTTTTAATTTACAGATAAAATATGATTTTCTATTTGGATTTCTTTTGACTTTTCGCCTCTGAATAGGCAATGGCAACTATTTGTTTTTGGCTTCTTCCTTTAGGGTCTTTAGCCAGTTCATGAATGTTTGCACTTACGGCTTTATTCACATCTTTTTTGCTACAACTTTTTGCTTTGTGTACTGGCATAAAAAATTATTACGTTTCATAAACAGGAATTTCAAGTATCTCAAAAGATTATAAAAAAGTGAGGAGTTATTCTCCTCACTTTTTTATCACTTAGTCCACTAAATCATAATCATATTCTACCACCAACTCATTGTCCACAGACCAAACGCCGCGTGCATTCCAGGCAATCGTTTCGGCTTCATCTCTCTGATACCATGATTTAACCGTGCCCGTTAATGTAACCGTTGTACCAAATACTTCAACATCAATATCATCATCATTGATGGACCAGTTACGCCTTAATGCATTTTCAATATCCATTTTTTCAATAGCATCATGCCTTTCAGATTTAATCTTGATATTGTTTGAAACACCTTTTACACCCAGCAGGTTTTTTATGGCATCTTTTGCTGCCTCTCTTTGATAATTCCAATGCAGTTCACCTTCCAGTGTAACCCAGCCATCTTCCACTTTTACTTTTACCTTGTCATTAGGCACCTGCCAATTCCATTTGAATGCCCTTAGCACTTCGGTAGCTACTTCAGCGTCAGTTGTTGCTCCCCAATGGGCTAACTTAATGTCTATTTTTTCTACTACCGCTTTAACACCGGCCACTTTTTTTGCAGCATCTTCAGCCTCTGTTTTTTTTGTGTAACTGTCAACAGTGCCTGTTAGTGTTACTACACCATCTTTTACAGTAACACCAATTTCTGCTGCGTTCAGTAAAGGTTCCCATTTAATGGCGTCCTGAACGTCTTTCTGTAATTCTGCGTTATTTTTCATTGTATTAAAATTAAAATTGCAAATGAATTTTTGCAATGATGTTTAGATTACATTCAATTCCACTATCTACATTGTTTCGGTCGTTAATACCTCAAAATTCCCCGGATACTGAAGCAGTACCATCTTCCTCCGCAGTAATAAATATTCTTGTTGGCTTAGTTGATGAAACGCTGTGAAATGAGACACTTAATTTTTTTGAAAACCTTTTTGTATCGCTATCTATCTTCCCCATGTTTTTAGGGTTCTATCCGTTGGAAATTATCCACAGCACATAGGCTTTCTTATTCCCCTGCAACCTTTCTACTTCAGCCAAATCAGCTATGCTTACATCAATAGTGTAATTTTCATTTTTATCCTTCATTATTTTTACATAACCTCTTGTAGCAGGCACTACTGTTGAGGTAGTAAAATATGCTTTTTTACTGCATGAGTTTAATGCCAGCAGTACTACGGCTATGCAAACTCCAAATGCTAGTATCCTTTTAATTTTTTTTCTTTTCATAAAGAATATTATTTTAAGTGTGAACGTAAAAACCACGCCATCTTCTCATGTGTTTCCATTAGTTGAGTAATAAAATCGCTGGTTCCAATATCATGGTATTCATTTGCAAAACGGTGAATATTTTCCCTACAGTGGATAATAATACTTTCATGATCTATCAGTAACTCATTTAAGAATCCATTGCTATCATTATTCTCCCGGTTTACTTCTGTAAGATGTGTTAACTCCAGAAAGGATTTTAACGTGGCATAAGCATAGTGCCCAATAGAACGGATGCGCTCTGCTACGGTATCAATAATATCATCTAATTGCCCAAACTGGGTTTCAAAAAATTTATGCTTATCAAAAAAATCTGTTCCTTCTATGTTCCAATGTGCGTTTCTGGTTTTTGTGTAAAGCACATATTCGTCTGCTAAAAGCTTAGCTAATTCAGTTGCAACAGCCTGAGTATTAGTATCTGTAATTCCGATGTTTGTTTTCATGCTTTTAATATTTTAAATGAGTTGACGATTAATTTATGAGTAAAGGTCAGTCCGTGAGATTTGTAAAGTATTACACAATAAAATAAATGATTTGTATCATTCACACATTGGGATATCTGTGCTGAGAATGAAAAGTTGCTTGCCGCAAATACAGGTAATAAATAACGAAAATAGCAATAAGGTTGCCTACCTAAAGCCTACATGGCAAGAAGGCCTTGAAGCTTTAATGTAGCGCAATCACTTTTTTTTAATGCTGTTAACCTAACCATGCATATTATCAATTTACACAAAAGGAATGCTGATTCAAACATCAAATAATCAGGACAATGAAAAATTCTAAAATGTCCATTTTAATATTAACCAATACTTCAACCCAAATCACAAACTGATTACTTTTACTTTTTTATTTTTTAGCTGCATCATTATTTTAATTTTAAGCGCCAGATAGCTTAACAAACCATAGATGAACACCAATAAGGCAAGGTGTTTAAAAAAAGGTAACGTATCATTTAAATTGCCACCCTGTACCAGTAATATTTTAAATGCCTGTAAAAAAGGTGTTAATGGAATAATAGCAGCCAGGTATTGAATAGCTAAGGGCATTCCACTTGATGGCCAGGTAAACCCTCCAATGATGAATGCAGGAGTTGATACGAGCATAAGTACCTGCGTAGCCTTTAATGGATCTGGGAGCAATACACTCACGAGTACCCCCATAAAGCTTGCTGCTGCAACAAACAAAGCACTTATCAGCGCATAATTAAATACCCCTTGAGGTATAGGTGCATGAAACAAATGATGCAGCAGGTAAAAAAAACAAATATGGCCAATAGA
This sequence comes from Gillisia sp., assembly GCA_041752645.1. Classification (GTDB taxonomy): domain Bacteria; phylum Bacteroidota; class Bacteroidia; order Flavobacteriales; family Flavobacteriaceae; genus Gillisia. The sequence goes on from JBGSWA010000229.1 coordinate 7,400, forward strand.
AAGAATCCATACCGGTATTACTCTTACCAGAATAATACCAAGGCAATTTATTTTTCCTGATAAAAATTTAGGAGCAAAATCAGTTTTGCCAAATTCAGTTGCAAAGCTAATGGCAATGGCCAGCAAGATAACCTGCTGAAGAATTACTGCGAGCATAGCAGGCCACATAAATAAAAAATAGTTACCTGTTTCATTATAAAGCCTGATATAGTTGGCCTTAAAAGGCTCATATTGAGTTGCCGCAATACTTGCAGGAAGCCCTTTTTTTTGCAACCCTTTTACTGCAATGCCAGCACTAAAGGTTGCTAGTGTAGCCTGTACTGCCTTAGTAGAAAAATTAGCTGTAACAAGGTTAGCAGTGTTTATATAAGTTACTATTTCAGGATAACGTTTTTGTAAAATATCTGCTTCAAATCTATCGGGTATTATTAAAAGAAGACTGGCATTTTGTTTTATTATCTCCTTATGTAAATTGGTATTATCATACTTAAAAAGCACAATTTTTAGTCCCTCATTATTTTGCAGCATTTCTACCAATTGGCTGCTTGTAGGTGTATTATCTTTATCAACTACTATCACCGGCAAATTGATGAGTTTACCTTCTTTATACACAAAAGCAAAAAGAAAAGCGTAGATAACCGGCCCCAGAAGAAACACCGTCTTAAGTGTTGAATTCTTTAAGAAGACACCAAACTCAGATTTTACCTGATACAGGAAATGAGTAATTGCATTCATCCTCTTTAATTTTGCAGAAAGGCTGTTGAGTTAACTAAAAATTTGTTTGTTGAACTGCCATTTACCGGCAGTAATTTAATTTCATAAATAGCTTCTTCCATTTGATAATTAGGATAAGCTGCAGTAATATCAGCATACCTTGCCAGTTGCCTGATAGTAATAATTTTTGCTTTTACAATTTGTTTTGCGTAAGCGATTTTAATATCCAATACATCCCCTGTGTGGAAGCTGCCTATTTTGCTTTCCGGAATAGTAAAACGGAAATAAGTACTTGCAGGGATATAACCATTAAATAAGGCATAACCGGCTGTAGCCAGCTCTCCTTCGTGTAAACTGATGGTTTCAATCTGCATCTGATTGGTAGCAATAATATACCTTTCGGAATACGCTACTTCCACCTCCTGCAATACAGCGCCCGCCTGCTCTTGCTGTCCTTTTGTTGCTTCTTTGGTTTCATACCGTGTTCCTTTCAGCACTTCGTTAAGCTCGGCGGTTACCGCATCCAACTGCGATTTTGCCCCCTCATACTTTGCTACTGCCTCATCATGAACCTGCGGCGCCATCATACTATCGGCGTACATGGCATTGGCTCTTACAATAGATTTTTTTGCAAAATTATACTGCTCGCTGAGTGCATTATATTTGGCCTGCAATTGTTTTACCTGGTTGGGCGTAGCACCGTTACTGGCGAGTTGGTGCTGTGCAGTGGTAATTTTTACTACTCCCTTTGCCTGTGCTATTTTTGCAATTACTTCTGGTAAATCCAGCATAGCCAAGGTATCTCCCTTGTTTACCTGCTGGCCTTCCTGAACAAATAATTTAAGAATACGACCCGTAACTTTCGGCGTAAAAGAAATGATTTCCCGTTTAACTTTTCCTTCTGCCGGCTTTTCAATTTTGCCGGAACAACCGTAAATTAGCAGTGTATAAAAAATGGCTAAAAATAATACTGACCCGTTATTCATGGTTATATATTTAAAAAATTATTGTACAGCTTGTACCGTTAACATTCCTGTTGCTTTTAACAACTCCACTGCAGCCCTTCTTTGAGCATACACAGCCTGAATATTTTCTAAAGCCGCATTCTGAAAATCATTTTCAGCATCTATTAATTGCGTTGATTTTATTAAGCCAATACGATACTCTTCGGTAGCCTGCTTAAGCGCATTTGCTGCAACTTCCTGCTGCTTACTTTTTACCGCTATTTGTGCGTTGGCAATAACATAGCTGGTTTGCGTATTAGCCAAATTCAATGTCAATTTTTCAATGGCTTCAGCTTTTTGATTCATTACTTTTTGCAATTCAATGGAAGCAGTTTGCACCTCACGCCTTCCCACATTGCCATCCATTATATCCCATTTAAATCCAACACCAATATTAAACATTGGTAAAATATTAAGATCAGGCAATGTAGATGACAGGCTTTTCCCATTGGGAATTACTGCATCCTTACTGCTCAACCTTCCTCCAAGTAATCCAATATAGCTTAAAGAGGCAGCTGCCTGCACCTTTGGTACTATCCACTTCTTTGCAGCCTGTATTTTATATTTGCCTGCTGCCGCTGCTGCATCCAATGCATACAATTCCACTCTATTATTAATGCCATTTTTTGCCATTGCAACCACCAGTGGGTGCATCAAATTATCTATCGCTGAGAGTCTTTCTATTTCTATTGCCGTAAGTAGTTGCAATTGTGTTAATATCAAAGTACGCTTGCCATCATACTCCAATACTTTTGATGCTAATTGAGCCTGAGCCACTTCTATTTTCTGGTGTTCGTATTTTGTAATAAGTCCGTAGCCAAGGCCTTTATCTGCTGTTCGCTTATTTTCATTCAACCGCTTTTCACTTTCATCCAGCACAATACGGGTTTGCTTTAACAGTGCTAGTTGGTCGCATGCTGTTAAAATCACGCTGATAATTTCCTGTCTATCGGTTTCCAACAGCAACGTTTGCGCTTTCTTTTTTTCGATAAGCGCCAATTTCAATTTTTTTATTTTACCTCCGGCATATAGCAACATTTCAGCACCAGCATTTAACGTTAGTATATTGGAACTAAGGTTAAACCTGTTTTTATCCTCCTTAATGTCAATCCCCAATTGGGCTATTTTAATTTCTGGGGTTTTTACATTAATGGATGTAAAAGCAAATCCATCCTTACCGCTAACAGCCAATTTTGGCAGGTATGCATCCTTCAGTTTTTGCTGATCAATTCCGGTAAGTGCAATATCTAATTCCTTGTTAGCAAGTATATAATTATTGCTGATGGCACTATCAATCAATTCTGATAAAGCAGGAATATTTGTTTGGGCTGCGAGTGTGCATGAGATAATGCAACACATCTGTAGTAACGAAAATATTTTAATGTGAAATTGCGTCATAGCAGATATGCTTAATTATTGGATGGCTGTTAAAATGGTTACTGTATTTTTCAATTGTTAAAGTTGGTTATTTAAATTATTTAAAACATTATACAATTTCATAATTTTTTTGCATCATTCACACTTTGTAGGTTACTTACAAGTTTTACAGAATTATGTAAATGATTTGTATCATTCACACATTGGAAAACAACCTGTTTTTAATAGGTTATCTTACAATTCATAATTGGTTTTTAGTTGGAACCACTACCAGTTTGCATAAAAGTTGACACAGTTGCTTTGTGAAAGGCAAAGTTTTGCTATTTTAATATAAGACAATATGAATTACTTAAATACAATAGATTTTCAGGAAAATGAATATGTCTCTCTCCTTTCCCATAAATGCACAACCATCAATAAAGAAAAATTACATCTTCCTGGCAGTGATTTTATAGAGCGGATTTGTATGGACTCCAACAGAAATATACAAACGCTTTGCAGCCTCAATACTATTTTTAAATCTGGCAGGCTTGCAGGTACAGGATATCTTTCTATACTACCTGTTGACCAGGGAGTTGAACACAGTGCTGGTGCATCTTTCAGCCCTAACCCATTGTACTTTGATCCTGAAAATATTATTAACCTTGCAATAGAAGGTGGATGCAATGCAGTGGCAAGTACTTTTGGCGGCCTTGCCATTATTGCCAGAAAATATGCTTACAAAATTCCTTTCATTGTAAAACTTAACCACAACGAATTACTCACATACCCCAATAAATTTAATCAGGTAATGTTTGGCACGGTAAGAGATGCCTGGAACCTTGGCGCCGTAGCAGTTGGTGCTACCATTTATTTTGGGTCGGCAGAAAGTGATAGTCAGATTATAGCAGTTGCCCGTGCCTTTGAAGAGGCACATACTCTGGGGATGGCTACTATTTTATGGTGCTATCTGCGTAACAATAATTTTATAAATGATACAATTGATTATCACGAATCAGCAGATTTAACAGGCCAGGCCAATTACCTTGGAGTAACCATACAAGCAGATATTATTAAGCAAAAATTACCCCAGATAAATGGAGGTTATAAAGCACTTAATACTGGCGGCCATATTTTTGGAAAATTTGATGAACGCATGTACACAGCCCTGGCAACAGATCATCCAATTGATTTATGCAGATACCAGGTAACAAATTGCTTTATGGGCAGAGCCGGGCTGATCAACTCCGGCGGTGCCTCCATTGGGGAAGATGATTTGAAAGATGCAGTACGAACTGCAATTATTAATAAACGTGCAGGTGGAATGGGGGTAATAGCAGGGAGAAAATCATTTCAAAAACCTTTAAAAGACGGGCTTAAACTATTGCACGCAATACAGGATGTTTACCTGGATAAACAAATTGATATTGCATAGAATTTTACATTTGAAAAATACATGAAAGTAGGTAATGAAAATATGGAGCAGTTACCAAAAAATAAATTCTTCATTTCCAAAAAAGCAGATTCATTCTTCAGGGATATCTATAGCGTTTACAGGTTCATTATACAGTATTTTAAAGAGATATTTTCATCACCTTTTGAATGGAAAGAATTAATCAATCAATGTTATAATGTTGGCTATAAATCTTTGCCACTAATTTCTTTAACTGGGTTTATCACAGGTATCGTTTTTACAAAACAGTCCCGTCCGTCCTTATCAGAATTTGGGGCAAGTTCATGGTTGCCCTCTTTAATATCCATTGCTGTTATACGGGCATTGGCGCCGTTGGTTACATCTTTAATTGCTGCAGGGAAAGTAGGGTCTAATATGGGTGCAGAATTAGGTTCTATGAAAGTAACCGAACAGATTGATGCCATGGAAGTATCTGGCACAAACCCTTTTAAGTTTTTGGTGGTAACCCGTATTACAGCCATTACTTTAATGCTGCCAATATTAGTTCTTTACACTGGCCTAATTGGCATGTTAGGGGCGTTTCTCAACATTCATCAAAATGAACAAACAAGTTTTCTTGCTTTTATAAATAGTGCTTTTGGAAGCATATCATTTTTAGATATTATTACTTCTGTTTTTAAGGCAATTTGTTATGGCTTTACAATTGGTGTAGCTGGTTGTTATCAGGGATATTATGCACAGAATGGTACCAAGGGTGTAGGCAATGCTGCTAATATAGCTGTTGTGCTTTCTATGTTTATGATTTTTATAGAAGAAATGGTGATTGTACAATTTGTAAATGCTATAAGATAAAAAGGAGTGGTCAATAATAAATTATGAATGAACAAGCAAATCATATTGACAACAGTGAGATAGTAATTTCTATTAAAGATTTAAAAAAATCTTTCGAAACAAATATTGTATTAAATGGGATTGATATTGATATTTTAAAAGGTGAAAACCTTGCAGTTCTTGGCAGGTCCGGAAGTGGAAAATCTGTTTTAATAAAAATAATTTCTGGCCTGCTAACACCTGATAGTGGAACAGTGAAAGTGCTGGGGCAGGAAGTAGATAAAATAGGTATAAAAGCATTACGTGAGTTGAGATTAAAAATTGGATTTTCTTTTCAAAGCAGTGCTTTGTACGACAGCATGAGTGTAAGGGAAAATCTTGCATTTCCGCTGGTGAGAAATAAACGAAATTTAAAAACCAAAGAAGTGAATGAAGCAATTGAATCCGTATTAAATGATGTGGGTTTATCGCAAACCATCAATCAAATGCCTTCCGAACTTTCCGGTGGGCAAAGAAAACGCATTGGCATTGCCCGTAC
>JBGSWA010000230.1:0-4849 GCA_041752645.1 Gillisia sp.
GGACTGGAGAATCTCTCGCTAATCCCAGGGAATATCGGTTCGTCCCCTATTCAGAATATCGGGGCGTATGGAGTAGAACTCAGGGACCATTTTGTCAGCTGTCGGGCCATGGAGCGCCAAAGCCTTGAAATGACGAATTTTACGGAGGAGCAATGTGCCTTCGGGTATCGGAATTCGATCTTCAAAAACGAGGGGAAGGGCAAGTATGTTATTACCAGTGTCACTTTTAAGCTGAGCAAAAAAAATCATCAGCTCAATACGAATTACGGGGCAATAAATGAGGCCCTGGCAGAAAGCGGAATAACGAATCCTACCATTCAGGATGTTTCCAGGGCAGTAATCAGGATCAGGCAGCAAAAATTACCGGATCCCAGGGAATTGGGAAATAGCGGCAGTTTTTTTAAAAATCCTGTTATTTCTGCCATAGCCCTGCAGGAATTGCAACAGGAATATCCCGAGATGCCCCATTATAAAATTTTAGAAAATTCCTATAAGATTCCTGCAGGATGGCTCATAGACCGGGCAGGATTCAAGGGGTTTCGCCAGGGGGATGCGGGAGTCCACAAAAACCAGGCCCTGGTCCTTGTAAACTATGGGGGCGCAACAGGTTCGGAAATTTTAAATCTCGCCCAAAAAATCCAGGAGCAGATCCTACGCCAATTTAAAATCGCACTGGAAGCAGAGGTGAATATTTTTTAGAAATTGATTTTAAGGCAAAAAAAATCCCGCTGCTGCGGGATTTTCTTATTTGAACAAATAATTATTTTACGGCTTTCTGCATCAAAACAGCATCGATGATATGGACCACCCCATTTGAAGCATCGACATCCACTTGTGTAATGCTGGCTGTCTTGCCATTTTCGTCCTTTAAAACCACTTTATCACCACTCATCATCGCTGTGAGCTCAGTGCCCTCAGCTGTTTTAAAGGTATAAGTACCGTTGTTATCCTTCACTGATTGCATCAGCTGCCCATGGGTGATCTTCCCGTTCACCACATGATAATTCAGGAGTTTTTGAAGCTCGGCTTTATTTTCCGGCAACATCAACTTATCTAAAGTTGCTTTTGGAACCTTGGCAAATGCGTCATTCGAGGGAGCAAATACGGTAAATGGTCCGGCTTCTGTTTTGAAGATCTCTGCCAATTCCGCGGATTGCAGCGCACTTACCAAAGTACTCAACTCGGCTGTAGCCATTGCCTTGGCAGCAATGCTGTTTGATTCCATTTCCATTTTCATTTCCTCCGCTTTCATTTCAGCCTCTTTTTCGGCCTCCATGCGCTGCATTTCCATTTTTTCCATTTCTGCCTGTTCTTCCTTTTTTTCGTCTTTACAAGAAGTAAAGGCAACTGCTGACAAAACAGCAACTATTAGTAGTTTCTTAAATTTCATAATTTGGTTTATTTAGTTAATTTATTGATGCAATGTACCAAGTAAACTGTAATTTGTACATATTTTGTAATTAAAGTTTAGTTAAAAAAATCCCGGGTCCCTCTAAATTAAGAATTCATTTCTATGTGCCCGTTTTTATCATTACTTTTGCAGTAAGAATCTTGAATTATGGAATTACTTTTAATTACAATAGTATTGCTGGGATTGGCATTCGCAGGAATTGCCATTAAAATATGGGCAAAAAAGGATGGTAGATTTGCAGGGACCTGTGCCAGCCAATCTCCCGTTTTGAACAAAGAAGGAGAGGCTTGTGGCTTCTGCGGTAAATTGCCCGAGGAGATGAAAGATTGTTCAGGAACCAAATAGGAGAAGTTAATCTTATATGGTAACAACATTACTCGCGGTTTTCCTGGTGGTTTCAAGTGTAAATATCCTTTATTATCTCGGATATTTTAATTTTGCCACCTCAGAAAACGACAATCCAACCTCGTCAAAGCTTCCTGTTTCTGTTATAATCTGCGCTAAAAATGAAGCGGAGAACCTCCGCCAGTTTGTACCCTCTATCTTAAATCAAAAATACCCCGATTTTGAAATTATTCTTATCAATGACGCCTCGGAGGATGGCACCCTGGAGGTCATGCAAAATTTCCTTTTGGAGGATCCCAGGATTAGTCTTGTGAATGTTCTAAATAATGAGGCTTTCTGGGGTAAGAAAAAATATGCGCTCACCTTAGGCATCAAAAAGGCAAAAAATCCATACCTCCTGTTTACAGATGCCGATTGCGCCCCTGTAAGCGATCTATGGATCGAAAAGATGGCAGCAAATTTTAATTCCGAAAAATCCATTGTTTTAGGATATGGAGGTTATTTTAAAAATAAAACATCCTTTTTGAACAAACTCATCCGGTTTGAAACCCTGCTTACCGCGATGCAATATTTTTCCTATGCCCAATGGGGATTGCCCTATATGGGGGTGGGGCGCAATCTGGGGTATTCTTCCAAGGAATTTTATCAGCAAAATGGATTTGCCACCCATTTACATGTGCGATCGGGAGACGATGATCTTTTTGTAAACCAGGCTGCTACAGCGAAAAATACTGCACTTTGTTATGACAGGCAAGCCATTACCCGCAGCTTGCCTAAAGCAAATTTCCAAAGTTGGTTCCGCCAAAAGCGCAGACATGTGTCCACCGCCAGATTTTATAAGGCAAACCACCAATTGCTATTGGGAATTTTTTATATCTCACAATTGAGCTTTTGGATTTTGCTGGGGATCTTATTGATCTTTCAAATTCAATGGCAATTGGTTTTGGCTGTTTTTGGAATCCGGCTCCTTGTTCAATACCTGGTTTTTTGGAAATCGGCCCAGAAGTTGGATGAACTTGATCTGGTCTGGATGCTTCCTGTGCTGGAATTGTTTTTGATTTGGATACAATTCGGTATCTTTAGCCTTAATCTTATATCAAAACCAACCCATTGGAAATAAATCCAGCCCTCCTGCTGCATCAAATTGAAAAGGCCAAAGCCGGAAATCAGGCTGCATTTAAATATCTCCTGGACAGCTTTTGGATAGATGTGTACGCGTTTCAGTTGAAACATACCAGAAATGAATACGATGCTGAAGATATTACCATTCAGACTTTTTCAAAAGCCTTTGACAAACTTCACACCTTCAACGAAAAATACGCTTTCAAAACCTGGCTGATCGCCATTTCCAAGAACATTCACATTGATTTGATCCGCAAGATGAAGTCTTCCATAACCCTGGAGACAGCTGACGAAGGCACCGAAAAAGTGAACAAAATTGCCGACGAAACCCCTTCTATCGAAGATACCCTAATAAGCGAACAACATTTGGCTCAATTGCTCAGCGATATTAAACAGCTGAAACCACCGTATCAGGAAGTGATCAATCTGAGGTATTTTCAGGAAAAATCATATAAAGAAATAGCAGAACATCTGGAGGAACCCATGAGCAATGTAAAGGTAAAACTCCTGCGGGCCAAGAAGTTACTCGCACAAATTATCGAGTCAAGACGCTCATAAAATCCGGATAAACTCCAGGGTACTCCCCTTAAAGATTCCATCATATTTTTGTATCTTTGAGCCTTAGAATTCAGATATGACAACAGAACCTATAGCTAGCCCCCAACCCACTCCAAAACCGAAATGGTTGCGTGTAAAACTTCCTACCGGAAAAAAATACACAGAGTTGCGCGGGCTGGTAGATAAATACAAGTTAAATACCATATGTACAGCTGCGAGTTGCCCCAATATGGGTGAATGCTGGACAGAAGGTACCGCCACCTTTATGATCCTTGGGAATATATGTACGCGTTCCTGTGGGTTTTGCGGGGTAAAGACCGGAAGGCCGGAATCCATAGATTGGGACGAACCCGAGAAAGTAGCCCGTTCCATAAAATTAATGCAAATCAAACACGCCGTAATTACCAGTGTAGATCGCGATGATTTAAAAGATATGGGATCTATCATCTGGGCTGAAACGGTAAAGGCAATCCGCCGAATGAATCCCGGAATTACCCTGGAAACCCTTGTTCCTGATTTTCAGGGAAACCAGCGAAACCTGGACAGGATCATAGAGGTAGCTCCCGAGGTGGTTTCCCACAATATGGAGACCGTAAAACGCCTGACAAGGGAAGTGCGAATTCAGGCAAAATATGAGCGGAGCCTGCAGGTATTAAAATACCTGAAAGACCAGGGTATTGCCAGGACCAAATCCGGGATTATGCTGGGATTGGGAGAGACCCAGGAGGAGGTGATCCAGACCCTGCAGGATTTGAAAAGCGTCAATCTGGATATTGTAACCATAGGCCAATACCTCCAACCCAGTAAAAGGCATTTACCTGTAAAAGAATTTATCACTCCGGAGCAATTCAAAATATATGAAAATATCGGCCTGGAATTAGGGTTTCGGCACGTAGAGAGTTCGGCTTTGGTAAGATCTTCCTATAAAGCCCAAAAGCATTTAACCTAAAGCTTCCAAAAAAAAACATGGCTGAAAAAATAAAAATTGGGATCAACGGTTTCGGCCGTATTGGTCGTAACTTGTTCAGGTTATTAATAGATCATAAAGAGATTGAGGTTGTTGCAATTAATGACATTGCCGATGCTGCCACGCTCACCCATCTCCTTAAATACGACAGCATTCACGGGAGGCTGAATTCGGAGCTCAGCTCGATCAATTCCCAACTAGTCATAAATAACAGGGAAATCCCCGTACTCCATTGCAATCATCCCAAAGGCATTTCCTGGTCTGAATACGGGGTGGAATATGTGGTGGAAGCCTCCGGGAAATTCAAAAAAACCGAGGACCTAAAACACCATCTCCAGCCTGGGGTTCAAAAAGTGATCCTCTCGGCCCCCCCGGAGGACGATCAAATCAAAATGATAGTTTTAGGAGTAAATCAACAGCTTCTGGATGGCAGTGAAAGAATAATT
>JBGSWA010000231.1:0-4379 GCA_041752645.1 Gillisia sp.
AGGCCCGCTTATACCCAACTGGGCTATTTAAAAAAACGCTTTCCCACTACCCCACTCATCGCTTTAACCGCCACGGCAGATAAGGCCACAAGAAAGGATATTTGCGATCAGTTGAATATTCCGGATGCAAAAAAGCACATAGCTTCCTTCGATCGAAAGAATCTGAGCCTGGAGGTGCGTCCCGGCACAAAACGAATGGAACAGATCCTGCAATTTCTAGATTCCCGGAAGAATGAAAGCGGGATCATTTATTGCCTGAGCAGAAAAAATACGGAAGAGGTAACCTCCAAACTCAAAGCTGCCGGATTTAAAGCCGAGGCCTATCACGCGGGTCTGAGCCACCCCGAGCGAACGAAAATTCAGGATAATTTTATCAATGATAAAAGGCAGATAATTTGCGCCACCATCGCCTTTGGAATGGGCATCGACAAATCCAATATTCGCTTTGTGATCCATTACAATATGCCCAAAAACCTGGAAGGCTATTACCAGGAAATAGGACGCTCGGGACGTGATGGGCTGCCCAGCGATACCATTTTGTTCCACAGTTATGCCGATGTGGTGATGCTCCAAAAATTTGCCCAGGGCTCCGGGAATTCGGAGGTTCAATTGGCAAAGCTGGAGCGCATGAAGCAATATTCCGAGGCGTTGACCTGCCGCAGAAAAATTTTGCTCAGTTATTTTGGGGAACTAAAACAGGAGGATTGCGGCAACTGCGATATCTGCCGGAATCCTCCCGTATTCTTTGACGGGACGGTAATCGCCCAAAAGGCCTTGTCCTGTATCTATCGTTTAAAAGGGGAAGAGCCCATCACTGTGGTCATAGATGTGCTCAGAGGGGCACAAAATGAATCGGTGCTGGAAAAAAATTACCAGGCTTTAAAAACCTACGGCGCAGGAAAAGAAATTTCCTGGCACAATTGGCAGCAATACATCATTCAACTGATCAATCTGGGGTATGTGGAAATCGCCTTTCACAAGCACAATCGGTTACAGCTCACCGCCTTTGCAAAAGAGGTGCTTTTTGATGGGGGCACCCTGCAATTGGCCAAAAATCTGGATCTCAAGGAAATCCGGGAAAAGCAAGAAAAACCGGTCGGTAAAAAGGACAATTCCCTGTTTGAACAGCTTCGCCTGCTCCGCCTTAAATTGGCCAAAGATGAGGGAATTCCTGCCTATCTGATCTTCAATGATGCCACTTTGAAGGAAATGGAAAAAAAGCGCCCGATGAGCGATGAAGAATTTATCGAAATAAACGGGGTGGGTAGAAAAAAAATGCAGGACTACGGGTATCAGTTCATCAAGGAAATCATCGCCTTTAATAAAGAAAAACGCGAGACAAAAAAGCTGACCAAGGGGAATACTCAAAAAATTACCCTGGAATTATATAAAGAGGGTCTCGGGGTGGAAGAAATTGCACAAAAACGCGGCCTTTCCCAAACCACCATCTATTCGCATCTTGCTAAACTCTACGGAGAGGGTGAAAAAATCGACCTGCAGCAATTTGTTTCCAAATCCGATCTGGAGGCGGTTAAAAAAGCGAAAATAGCCCTGGAGTACCCTGAGGCCTTAAAGCCTTATTACGAGTATTTTGAAGAGGCCCTGGATTACTGGACCATCCGCCTTGCCCTGAGTATTCTTGAAAAAGAGGAATAGTTGTGTTAAGGTTTTCACATCTCCGGGGATGAGTCTCCATTTGTTTTATTCAAATTCGATCCTGTTCAAAATTAAGCCCGAAGCCGGGGCGATGTAATTTATAACCTGGGAATTTTCCGGGTGCAGGCTTTTTTCAATATCGGAGAGTTGCAACTCCCCTTTACCTACCTGGATAAGTGCGCCCATCATCAACCGGATTTGGTTTCTTAAAAACCCTGCGCCTTCTACCCTAAAAACATAACTGGTTTGGGGAAAGAAATTCGCGGTGTACACCTGGTTTTCGGTGATCTCCGAGATACGAATGATCCTTTCAAATACCGTGTGCTGGGTAGGGGCTACACAATAATTTTTGAAATTATGGGTCCCTTCAAACAATTTTGCGCCGGTTTTCATCGAATCTATATCGAGATCGCCCTGAATTGTAGCCATCAGCGGGGCACAAAAAGGATGGTTTTTCTCCCCAAAGGAAAACAGGTAGAGGTATTCCTTTAGTTTAGGATTTTGAATGATATTAAACAAACTATCAACTTCCTCAATACTGATTGCCAGGATATCCTGGGGGAGGTTTTTGTTGAAAAAGCTCATAAAAGCGGGGAAATCCTCCAAAGGCTCCTCATATAGGAACAGCTCAAAGGCCGCCTCATTGGCCGATACCATGGCATCTGTCCGGCTCGAGCCCAGGATCTTTGTCTGCCGGCCAGGCAACACAAATTTCATGGTTTTTTTAACAAGGCCTTCCACGGTTTTTAAATTGGGTTGGGCCTGCCAACCGTGGAGCCTATAGCCCAGGTATTGTAATTTTATCAGGTAATAATAGCGTTTTCGCTGCAAAGTAGATGTTTTGGGGCGAAGTTAGGGAGAAAAATCAGTTTGCCGTTTTCTGTTCTCCCCTTTTTGTTTAGACTCCTGAGCTTTTGCCCTATTTTTAAATGCTCCTTATTCACTGCCCTGGCTTTAATCCTTACAGCTACACTATTCTAAATTTCCGGGCTTCTACTCGCCCAAGGCTTCCCTCAAAAGAGAAACAGGATGTTTCGCCGCCCGTTTTGTCCCGTCATATATCTGGTGCCTGCAACTGGTGCCGTTGGCCGCGATACTGGTTTCCGAAGGGCTCTTTCTAACAGCAGGAAAAAGGCTTTGTTCCCCGATGTTCATGCTGATTTCATAATGCTCTTTTTCATAACCGAAAGAGCCCGCCATCCCGCAACAACCGGAGGATATAATGGTGACCTTGTAATTGATTGGAAGATTTAAGATCTCGAAGGTTACCGAGGAATTGGACAATGCCTTCTGGTGGCAATGCGTATGGATTTTAATGCTCTTTTCCTCGGAGGTAAAGGAAGATGCTTTTATATTTCCTGCGTCGATCTCATTTTTTAGGAATTCCTCAATGATATAACAGTTTTTTGAAAACATTTCTGCCTCCCCAGGGTCATCCGCCAGGCGCAGGTATTCGTCCCTGAAACTCAAAATTGCCGATGGCTCTATACCAATCAGCGGAGTTTCCCCTGAGATCAGCTCCTTGTAAAGCTCAATGTTTTTGTTGGCCAAAGCCTTGGCTTCCTCCAAAAACCCCTTGGAAATATGGCTTCTCCCGCTTTCCTCATTTTTGAGGATCTTTACCTGGTACTTCAGTTTATGCAGCAACTCGAGGGTATCAATTCCTATTTGGGAATCCAGGAAATTTGTAAACTCATCGTTGAATAAATAAACTGTTTTGATAGGATCTGAAACTTCCAGTTCGAATTTATGCTCCTGGTAATACCTCCACAAGGTTTGTTTGGAAAGCCTGGGAAGACTGCGCTGGCGAGCGACTCCCATTATTTTTTTCGCAATCCCGGAGCTCATCTTATTTGTAAAAAGAAAATTGGCCAGCCCTGGAACCAGCGAAGCCACCCGGTTCATCTGCGCATTGTTTGCAAAGGCCCTGCTCCGCATTGATTTCCCATTGGCCTTTTGAAATTGATATTGAAACTCTGCCTTTAAAGCAGCAACATCCACCCCAGAGGGACATTCGCTTTTACAGCCTTTACAACTGATGCATAAATCAAAGACCTCCTTTAATTCCTGGTGGTCAAATTTGTTTTGCTTATCAGAATTGGTCAGAAATTCCCGCAGGGCATTTGCTCTTGCCCGGGTGGTGTCCTTTTCATTTTTGGTGGCACGATAGCTCGGACACATAGTGCCGCCGGCCTCTACAGATTTCCGGCAATCCCCGCTTCCGTTGCATTTCTCGGCCAGACGCAAAATTCCCTCTGAGGCCTTAAAATCCATCAGGGTTTTTATTTCAGGTTCGCTCCTCTGGGGCAGATACCTCAGGGAAGTATCCATTGGCGGGGCATCGACAATTTTTCCGGGATTAAAAATATTCCTAGGATCGAAGGTGTTTTTAACCGACCTCAGGAGAGCATAATTCCTGGAGCCTACCATAAATTCTATAAACTCAGCGCGCAACCTGCCATCCCCGTGTTCCCCGCTCATAGAACCCCTGTATTTCTTTACCAGGGCCGCCACTTCTTCTGTAATGGTCCTGAAAAGGTGCACGTCTTGCTGCACCTTCAAATTGAGAATGGGTCGCAAATGCAGTTCCCCAGCCCCGGCATGGGCATAATACACGGCGTCCTGCCCGTGGTTTTTCATTATTTGGGAAAATTCGGAAATATAATTTGTCAGATCACCTAAGGCTACCGCAGTGTCCTCGATACAGGCAACGGCTTTTCTAT
>JBGSWA010000232.1:0-5945 GCA_041752645.1 Gillisia sp.
TTTGGGTAATCTTTTTTAACGGTAAATTTGGCAGATCAATTATTTTGAAAAAAAAATGTACCATTACACTTGTACTTTCTTTAAAACCCTTACCTAATCAGCATCCTATTAAATCGGGAGGTTTTTTTGGGTAAACTCCAGAATAATTATTGTAAACACTGATTATTTTTAGCCTTTAATTTAAAAAGAATTTCGCTTTTTAAAATCCCTAAAGTAAAAGATCTGTAAAATGATAAAATATTTGTTTTTAAATGACCTTTTCGCTATAATTTTTGATGATAGATAGTTATAAATTTTATTATTAGACATTTAAGTTCATTAGGCGAATATTTATAAATATGTACCTGCAAAAGTTTTTTCCATTTTCTTATAAGTATTTTAATAGATTGGTAACACGAAGTATTGAATGCCCCATCCTGAATAATGAGTTAGCAAAATTTGCTGGGTTAGTACAAATTTAAAATGCTGCCGTATCTGTATACAAATATCGAAATCATACCAAAGAACCTCCTTTAAAACATGTTCAGAAAAAGCAAATTAATTAATTATTTCTTTTCTTGTCGCAAAAAAGACACCATAAGTTATCGCAACTTCAGTTACTGGGCCTTTTGAAAATCTCGAAAATTTAATCAGCGGTGTATCTTTTTCAAAACCCGTAATAAACAGGCCTTCACATTACAGGAATACTTGCACTATCAGTGATGGATTTATTATGGATGAAAATACTAAAAGTCACTTTTGCTATCGAAATAAAAACGAATCAATCTTTTGTTTATCTTTCCAATGGTGCCGAATGTGCATTTCTATAAAAACTAACCATTCCTTTGCATGCAAGTATCCCATACCCGGATGATTTATTTTACCTTTAATTTTTGAAGAATCTATTGCTAGCGCTAAATAAAAAAATTGCTCCTTTACCTCATTAAGCCTGTTTTTTATAAATTGAATATCGACTGGTTGTGATGGCTCAATGTTTTCTTCAGGCGATATTTTTATCTTTATGTGGGGTATACGCTTTAATGTTAAACACAGGTATCCAATTAAACTTTTAGTTTTAAATGTGTTAACGCTACTCAGCAGGCATCGTTCAATTTGAACAGCATGGAAATTAAGGGAGTTAGAAGTAATGTGTTCATAAACCTGTCCGATTGTCCATAAATTGTGGGCAGATTTGCTTTGAAAGTCTTCATCAGAATATTTTTCCAATTCTTTTTCCCATACATTTGCGGTCACTTCTAATCGTTTATAAATTTGTATAGCTTTCATATATTACGAATATTAAAAACCTAATTGTAAAATAATATAAAGGCTTACCTGAATATGGAATGTAGTTTAGAACTAGCAAAAAAATATGGTTAACGTTGGCTTTTTTTAAAGCCTAAAACTTTTGCACGTGACCCTGAAACAATTGCATTTTCTGGAATATCTTTTGTTACAATGGATCCTACACCTATAGTAACATTTTTACCTATAGTCACTTTTTGTTGTATTACAGCCGACATCCCTATGTAACAATCTTCTCCAATTGTTGTATTTGAGCCAACAATTACAAAAGGCCCAACTGAGCAAAAGGAAGAGACGATGGCTCCATGCCCAAAATTTACTTTTTTATTAATGATACAATTTTCTCCAATCACTACATCCGGTTCACAGCTTGTATCATATAATACAATTGAACCATTACCAATTTTGGAGTAAGAACTAAGTTTCGTGAATGAAGACACGTACGAAGTTAACTCACCACCCATTTTTTTAAAGACTTCAATTAATCTTCTTCTCTGCATAATATCCCAAATCCCTACTACATATAATT
Source organism: Gillisia sp. (assembly GCA_041752645.1). Taxonomy (GTDB): domain Bacteria; phylum Bacteroidota; class Bacteroidia; order Flavobacteriales; family Flavobacteriaceae; genus Gillisia. The sequence continues at coordinate 1,814 of JBGSWA010000232.1, forward strand.
TTGATGATGTCTCAAAATATTTAGTTACATCCTGATCAGTATGAAGCACGGTGAAATGATCTCTTATACATTTAAACTTGCATTTGTCTTCACTCCAAAAAAGAATATCTTCATTTTTTTCAATTATTAAATCATCGAACATTTGCGATGCTATGCCTCCTGCTCCAATAATTAGCATTGATAATTATTTGATTAATATTTAAGGATTTGATTAGCGGTAAAATAACACAAAAATTCGAATAATTCTTTTACATATAGTCATTCATCATTATCTCAAAATTATGCCCTTTGGTTCCGAATAACTTGTTTTGATTGTTACCATTTTATCAACAAAGAAGTTTAAGGAAAGCGGTTTAGTTAATTGGTCTGTGTCACAATATTCAGCTAAAAAGATACTTCATTACAGAAAAAATATCTGCGCCATGCAAAGGAGTTGATTCCTTGTTTCGTTATCTACAGGTAAAATTACCATGAATTACAACATGTATAAGCGAAGATTAATCGCTTTAAAACATTCCGTCCATTCATTAGTTTCGTTCTACGTAAATGTACAAGGCTGCTTAATTTTTTGTATCGCTTTTTTCAAATAGCTTTTTATAGACAACTTCTTTTATTTTTTGATACCACTGTTGTAACGAAACTGTGACGGAGCGATTTACAGTTGGATTTAGTTTGTTGCTACCCGGAACATGCCTGTCTATTTCATAAATACAGGATTTTCTAATGGCATCCTGGTATTTATATTTTGTGTGTATGTTAAAGGAAGCATAGATATAAACCATTACAATTATTTTATCATAATTTTTATGGATAGTCGTTGCACCTTTATCATGAAGCCGGTAAACTGCCATTACCTCATCAAGGTATCTAAAATTACCCCGCAAAGAAAGTAATAACATAAAGGGAAGGTCGCTATACAGGCAATTAAAAAACCAATCAGGGATTACGAAATCATTATAATTAACAAATACGATAGAGGGGGAAGGTATAAACCAAGGGCCTAAAATGTCTGTAGTATCAAAATTATCTTTCGCAAGTTTACCATGCAATATCCACTCACTATTTTGTCCATCCCTTTGCTGCTTGATGTTTACATTATGAAAACAAGCACTGCAATCTTTATTTGATTCAAGAAAATCAATCTGCTTTTGAAGTTTACAAGCGTCTATCCAATAGTCATCGCCTTCGCAAAAGGCTATATATGATGCATCTACTTTACAAACATTATATGTCCTAAGAAAGTTTTGTGCCATACCAACGTTTACATCGCTGGTAATTAATTTTACTTTATCAGAAAACCTTGAAGCGTAGCCTTCACAAATTCCTTTTGTTTGGTCGGTACTATTGTCTTCGCCAATTATTAATTCTATATCAAATGTTGTTACCTGTGCAAGAATACTTTCAATAGCCTTGCTAACATATTCCTCGTGATTGTAGGTAATCATGCAGATACTAACTTTCATTTTTTACTTGTTGTAAACCCTGGTAACTATAAGTGAATTAATCAGCGCAGCCTTACCAGGAATGTTGTTTTTTGTGATTAGAAAAATACGTTAATGCGACCTATTTTTTCTAAACTTTACTTTTGAAAAAATGATGGGTAATATGCCTACTGACATTCCCTTTTTAAATCCATTTACCGTAAAACTTATTCCTACTGTTGTTTTAGTTATAGAGGTCAAATACTGATGTTCATTCTTTTATAATGCGACCATCTAAGTCATTCGACTTAATTTACTCCTTACCCTGGCAGCAATTGCATTTTTAATAATTTAATTTGCTTCATTAATTTTTTGTAATCCAATCATGGGATAGTAATTTTCTTGAAACAAATGTCTTTTCCTGAGCTTCCCATTGAATAGCTAGTCATTCAAACCTAAAAATATTTTCCCAGTCACATCTTGTAACCTGTACCTGTAAGTCTTCCGTCGGTTCAATAATACAAAGCCTGCTGGAATTTGAGTGACTATGCAAACATTAACTTTCGTATACTTTTTTCTGCACCCTTATTTGGGCTGGATTACCAGCTACAATTACATTGTCAGGTACATTTTTTGTTACAATGGAACCTGTAGCAATTGTAACGTTTTTTCCAATTTTTATCTTGGGATACAGTACAGATGCCATACCGATATACGAATCTTCTCCAACTTCTACCTCGCCTGCAAAAATAGCGCAAGGTCCAATTTCACAGTCGGCTCCAATAATAGTTCCATGGCCAAGATTGGCCTTTTTATTTATCAGGCAGCGGTTGCCAATCACGACATCGGGCTCAATATTTACCTGGTTTAGTACAATAACGCCTTCTCCAAAATGAGTACCGTATTTACTAATACGCGAAAAAGGACTTATAAAAGAACTGATAACACCACCTAACTGCGTAAACCGATCCGCCATTTTTATACGCCCGTCCCCCTTGCCTTTGCCAATACACAAAAGAAAATCTCTGGATACATTTTCGAAATAATGTTTCACTTCTTCATCGCTATTGATGAGGGGGTATAAATCTTTAATAAAATTATATTTTGTATCAGTTTCACTCCAAAACACAACGTCTTGCGACTTTAATTCCACCAGATCTTCAATTAGCTGAGTTGCCAATCCGCCTGCGCCAATTACTAACATAATTTTAGTTATTTTAAGTTCTTGATAAAAGTCTGCAAATAAAATCTATCTCTTCCATTCGCACTAAAATATAAGGGTAAACACAATACTTATTTAGGTGCAGCGTCTGCAAGAGTGCCTGATGTTTTTGTGATGTATTTCACCTTGTTCATGCAGGGATTAAAATGGCTTGATTTAGTTTTTAGAAATTTTAATATTTGCCTGTCCTGTTGCTGCCATTACTGCTTTTCGAGGTTTTATTTTTTGTATTATACAAATTAATGCGATGTAAATAAATGGACTGTTTTTTTATAATTATACAGGTTCAGCATGTAAACCTACTCCTTATGATTCCTATTTTATTAAATGAATATTACCAAACTATTTCAAAACCAAAGTACAACCTTGGTGTAAAAATCCAGTTATCGTTTATCCTAAATGAATGTGGGTTCACAAGCACTATTTTAATTATTCTGTACCCTTAACAGCAACCTGCAAATAAGATCTATCTCTTCTACACTTAAGCTAAAATACATAGGCAAACATAAGACCTTTGCACTCAATTCCTCCGCAATCGGGCATGAAGTTTTTGTTATGTATTTAAGTGTATTTAAACAAGGATGAAAATATCTTCTCGGAAATATAAAATGAGCATTCAGCATTTCAAGTGCTTTTAACAAAGCCGCTTCAGTTTGAAACAGAACCGGGTAATACGCATGGTTAAAATCGGAACCGGCTGTTATTTTTATTGTACTTACTTTTAAGTATTGCATCCAGGTTTGATATCTGTCGTATTGCATTTTCCGGCTTTCCAGGATGGCATCGATGTATTTAAGATTGGCCAGTCCCATAGCAGCGTGAAACTCAGAATTTTTTCCATTGATACCGACTTCTGCAAAATCCAAAGGGCCGTTGTGGCCAAAGTTGCGCATGTAGGCCATTTTTTTTAGCAGGTCGGGGTTGGGGGTAAATACCGCCCCACCTTCAATGGTATGAAACAGCTTGGTAGCATGAAAACTGGTAGTGCTTACATCCCCATAATTCAAAACACTTTTGCCTTTATACTTTGTACCAAAGCAATGCGCCGCATCGTAAATAACTTTTAAATTATGCTTTACTGCAATGGCTTCTATCGCCTCAATATTGCAGGGGTTGCCATAAGTATGCGTTGCTATAATGGCGGAAGTATGTTCTGTTACAGCTTCTTCGATTTTTGCCGGGTCTATATTTAAAGTGTCTTTATCAATGTCAACAAAAACAGGTACGCAGCCTTCCCAAACGATGGATGAAGTGGTGGCAACATAACTAAATGGAGTTGTGATAATTTCTCCTTTTAACTCCAATGCCTTGATGGCTATTTGCAAAGCGATCGTACCATTATTTAGATACAAGAGATGATTTGATTGGAGGTAAACTTTTAATTTAAGTTCCAGCTCGTTTACCAAAGGACCATTATTGGTAAGCCAGTTTCTTCCCCAAATCTGGTCGATGTAAGTTTTGTATTCATCTATCGGGGGCAAAAACGGTT
>JBGSWA010000233.1:0-8198 GCA_041752645.1 Gillisia sp.
TTTCTATGATCTTGATAAATTGGGACTAGAATAGGAGGTAGCCACCTATATATTAATAATCGCATAGTGCGTAAAAAACAGCCCTTTATTGGGGCTGTTTTTTGTTAAATACAAATACAAACAAATTTTTCACAAGACGTATCCCAGAGGTGTACAAAAAAATAACAGAATTACCAAAATCAGATGTATTTTCAGAAATATCGAACCATAGGTGTATTTCCTTGCTTTTTGTGAAACCAGAGGGGCGTACAGGTTGATGTAAACTGGCTGCGAAGGGTGGTTTTTCAGATCTAAAAGTGGCCTTTCCCCAAGGACCTAAAATTATTTGTTACACCATCCTGAATCGCAGGAGAGCAAAAGCGCATCCTGAGGATGTTTTAGAAATTTGAAGCATAATGGAGCCTTTGGTTGTATTTGAACCTACGTAATCGCATTTTATTTTGAAACTGCGCGGTTAACTTCTTACCTGATGCCTTAGCATAGGGCCGGCCAGGGGTAGATTGGGAATTTAAAAATAAGCCTAGCTTTGAGCTAAAAGAATATCGCTGCCGAGCCCTAAAACCATTTCATCCAAAGTTTCCAGCTCAGGGGATGCCTCACTTTCTGGTACCATGATTTTAAAGATTAGGGGCAATTGTTGTGGAGTGGCCAGGGAGTGTTGTCACCCGTTTTGGAAGAATGCTATATGGTGTATTCCCCTGGATCGGGAGGAATTCGTTTTTATCTAAAGCCTTTTCATTCCCTGGAACAAAATAAAAAACTTCCCAAGGCCATCGGCCTTTATGGAATTTTAATTTTTTGTGTTTTTATTGTTACTATATATATGTAAAACGTTAATTGTTTAAATGATTGTTGTACATGTTTGCTATAATTTCATTGAATTTTAAAAAAAAAATCAATTTTAATTTGGACAAGTAGATTTTTCTTGTATATTTATTTCCGCTTAAAATTAAGTTGACAATCACATTTTCTTTTGAGATTGGAAAAGAGATTTTAGAGCGGTATTTCTAAGGTTTATTGGGGTAGATTTTAGAATTAGAAACCTATGGACGGGTGGGGCCGACCATAGGTTTTTTTTAAAATTAATTTGCGTTCCAAAAATAAAATTGTTAATTCTTACTATAGTCCTGTGATTTAAGAATTGAGCAGGTCTGTTTTGGTTTTATAGATATATCGAAACTATTTTGTCAATAGGGTAAAAAGGGGGGTTAAAAAAAGCACAGTTTAATCGTGGATTTTCAAGGTTTATTGAGAAAATAAACCGAAGCTCCGCAGTGGTTACATAAGTGTCATTAAAACTCCAAAGCGGCAGGAATCCTGGATTCCTGCTTCTTTATTTTAGCCAGTCCACAAATGTTGTACGTGATCCCAAAGAAACGCTGCATAGCTCAAATTATTTTTCAAGAAAATAGCTTCCGGAAATGGGTAAAAAACTTGGGATATTATATTCCATTTGATTGTGGCTTTCCCAAATCAATATCTGCGTTTATTGGCATAGCCTACCAGGGAGAGCATCACCGGGACTTCAACCAAAACCCCCACTACACAAACCAATGCTGCCGGACTTTGAAGTCCGAATAACCCAATTGCCACGGCCACCGATAGTTCGAAGAAATTACTGGCCCCAATAAGTGCTGCCGGGGCGCAAACAGGATGGGTGAGTTTTAATTTTTTCCCGGTGAACCAGGTTGCAAAAAAGATAAAGTAGGTTTGGATGATCAAAGGCACCGCGATAAATAAAATAATGAGCGGATTGTTGAGAATATTTTTTCCCTGAAATGCAAAAAGCAGGATCAAGGTAAGCAAAAGGGCTATGATACTCAGGGGTTTTAATCTGGGTAAAAAATCGGTCTTAAACCAATCCTCTCCCTTAGATTTGATGAGCATTTTACTGGTAATGATCCCTGCAACTAGCGGAATAACCACATATATCAACACACTTAGAATAAGGGTCTCATAGGGCACAACCACATCGGTAATTCCAAGTAGAAACCCAACAATTGGCACGAAGGCAAAGAGGATTATGAGATCGTTTACCGATACCTGCATCAGAGTGTAATTGGGATCTCCATCGGTTAAATAGGACCATACAAATACCATCGCGGTACAAGGCGCTGCTCCCAGAATGATGGCCCCGGCAATATATTCCCCTGCCAGGGCAGGGTCGATAAAGGCAGCGAAGATTTTTTCGAAGAAGATCCAGGCAAAAAATGCCATCGTAAAGGGTTTTACCACCCAGTTCATCACTACGGTAAGTACAATCCCTTTGGGTCTTTTTCCCACATCTTTAATGCTGGAAAAATCAATCTGAAGCATCATGGGATAGATCATCATCCAGATCAGGATGGCAATGGGAATGTTGACCTGGTATACTTCCCAGGTACTCATAAGCAGCATCGCATCTGTGGCGAGATACCCAATAAAAATCCCTCCCACAATACATAGGGCTACCCAAAGGCTTAAATATTTTTCAAAAAACGCAATCTTTTTCTTTTCAGCCATTTATTTAATTTTTGAGAATACATAATAAAGCTCAGTAGCTATCTGCAGGCTGAGCTCCTGATATTTTGCACCCTGCTTCGGGGTACCATCAAACTCCTTGGGATCATCATAGGTGATCGGAATTCGCTTTTCTGCTCCAGCAATAAAAGGACAGCCCGCATCTGCCTGGTTACAGGTCAAAATAGCTGCAAATTCAGACCTCGGATTGAATCCGTGATCATAGGTTTTTGAAAACCCAATTACCGGAAGCTCATTTGAGCCATATTTAATGCTGTAAATGGGGTTCTTCGTTTCTGAGAGTCTTTCAATAATAAAACCGGATTTTTCCAGGGTTTTTGCTGCCATCGGGAAAAGCGCGGTGGCCCGGGTTCCCCCGGAATAGCAAACTATATTTTGCAGTGCAAAGTGTGCAGCTATTGCCTGTCCCCAAACCTGGGAAAGATGACTTCTTCGCGAGTTATGAGTGCATATAAAATTTAGCCTCACCTGCCCCCCGGCATCCGTCTTATTTTGAATAAAAGCGATGAGAGGTTGTACTGTTTTTTTTCTGTCATTTGAAATCCCTGAAATATCAAGGCTACTTATAACCTGTTCTATTTCAGCAAAAAGCGTTGTTTTGGTCGATTGCATAATATATTAATTTAGAGTTTAGCAGCATCCTGATTTTGGGGAGCAGCAGGGATCGGGTTGAACTTCATTTGTTTTCTCGGAATCCCGCAATTTTATTTGGCGAGGCAATCGGTTTGTTTGGTGGTGAGCACGAACTGGCATCCGTCATGATCCAGCCCGTATTTGCCAATGCTCTCACCCTGATATTCCACTTCTATCTCCAGGTCTCCCATCTTTAGAACCTTTTGGGAAAGTTCAATTATATGTAATAATTTGTATGGGTGAAGTCTGTGGTGGTAATCATCGGCATTCCAAAGTTGGAAATTGGCAAGCTCTTCTTTCCTTAGGATTCCACCACAGTCGATGAATTCTTTGGTGAGTTTCCCCACTTCGGTTACATGAAAATGACGGGGAACTAATTCCTCGCCAGGCAACTCAAACTGAATTTGCTCCGCCTTTTTTAAAATTGTTTTGATCTCCGAAAGTTTCATAGTTGAAAGATTTAGTATGTTATTTTTCCTGTAAGCCAAGGTTTAGCAGCATTCCCTTGGAGAGGGATCCTCGAATTGATTAAAGAGGGTATTGAACTGTCTCTTGATCTGTTCCCAACGCCGGGGATTGATGCAGTAACTCACCCTGGTTCCTTCGATAGTTCCCTGGATGATCCCAATGTCTTTAAGTTCCCGCAGGTGCTGACTGATGGTTGCCTGGGCCAATCCCAATTCCTGGACCAGATCGCCATTGATGCAACTGTTGGAATTGAGCAAATACTCAATGATGGCAATCCGGGCGGGGTGTGAAAATGCTTTTGCAGCAAGGGCCAGGTCATTTTGGGTTTCTGAAAACAGATCACTTTTTGTAACTCCCATTTTTTTATTTTGTAGTTAATAGTTGTCTTGAATCGTAAAATTCCAAAAGTGTCGGCAGGAGATTTTCCGCTGGCAAATACGGAATGCCGTAGATTCTTTTGGTAAGGCTTTGGCCAATTTTATGGATCACATCCACCTCAGCAAGGGCCCTGCTCTTTAGCAACGGATCTTTCAGATTTTTTCGATTGGAAAAACTTTGGCTGATCACCCATGAGTAGGTTCCAATCCCTGCTCTTTTTAAATCTTCCTGCAAGGCCGCGGCCTCCCTCACGGGGGTGGTCTCCGCAAGGGAAACCAGGATGATCCTGGATAATTCGCTATCCTGTAAGGCCATATAGGGGGGGGTTGATATGAGATGGATCCAGGCCTGTATTTTTTAGCACTTCGCGGTGATAACCTCCGGCCGTATCCAGCAGCAACAAAGTATGTCCTGTGGGAGCGGTATCGATCACCACAAAATTTCGTTTTGCCTGTTGAATGGCCTTGGAAAAGGCCTGCAAAACGGCTACTTCCTCTGTGCAGGGAGATCTGAGGTCTTCCAGCGATAATTTTTTCCCCTGCTCATCCAGGTCCTTTCCCTTTTGTGAAACGATCTTCTCGGTATATTGCTGGGTTTCCAGTTTTGGGTCGATGCGATCTATGCTGAGATTCGGGGGAAGATCAAAGACCTGGTTCATAAAATCCTGCACATGCGCTGCGGGATCTGTCGTGGGGAGATGTACCTCAAAACCTTTGCGTGCGATCATAATTGCCAGGGCAGCAGCGGCAATGGTTTTTCCCACCCCTCCTTTTCCCTTGCACATAATAAGGCCATTGGTTTTGTTTGCGGTGAGATCTTCCACCAACTCCTCCATCCCAAGGAGCGAATGGTTCAATTCCTGCATATTTATAAGGTGATAGGCAAGCATTTTTTTCTGAAGTCCCACCTGGGGCAAAGATCTCAGTTTTTCGATCTCCAGGATATTGTAAGGCAATAACGGGAAGTTTTGCAGGTCTAATTTTCGAAGATTTTCAGGAAGGTCGCTCATTTGCGTTTTCTCCAGATTTTCCATCTCGAATGCAAAATCATCTGTTTTATCCAGGGCGCTGAATACCCCGTTTACCAGCAAGTTTTGGTTATTCATTCCCAGCTCGATCAATTCTTCGCTGGTTCGGGAAGCTTCCCTTAAGGAGGCCTGATCCGCTCTGGCCACAAGATAGAAGCTCGCCATCTCGGGATTCCGCAGCCGGCTCACCACGGCGTTATATCGCTCCTGATTGCTTTTTAAGGCGGAGGTTGGCCCAAGACAGGAAGGCTTATCGGGGTTTTTTTCTGAAAATCCGGCCCAGGCAGCAGGGAGTTCGAGCAGGCGCAGGGTGTGCCTCTCTCGGTATTCCCGGGCAGAAACCTCAGGATCTATATTGATGGCATAGATATTTTTCAGGCCCCTAACCGAAGCTATTTTGTCATATACCCTGCTTTCCAGAACATCCTCCAGATTGGAAGCAGGATCGGTACTCACCAGCAGCACTCTGTTGCCCTGATCAGCAAGTTTTATGGCAGTGGCACAGGAGAGGAAGGTTTTTAACACCCCGCCTTTTCCGGTAAAGAAGATAAAAGGAGTTTCAGGATTTTTCATAAGCTAAAGCGGTTTGAATTTTTTAAAATACAGCGGCTCAAAAGGGAGAATTAACAACAACTGCTGCTGCCTTTGCAACAGGAATTGGTTTCTCAGGCTACTCCGGGAGCATTGTTTTTAATCAGGTTTTCCCATTCAGACCTATAGGAATATCGCCCGTGCATAATTATTCTCCCGTCTTTAAGGATTTATGGAAAAGAATTCAGGCCATCCATTTTTAATTTGACAAGGGCTTCCGGATACTCCTGAAAGGCCCCGCCAATATTGGAAATGTTGTGTCGGGCAATCTCAAGCCCAAGGGATTTTAATGATTTTACAACCGAAGCGGTTTGCACTGGGTTGTCGTCGAGCTCAGGACCGCAAACACCGTTGCTGCAACACATCCCGGGATCGAGAATTGTAATTTTCATAAGGAAATGTTTTTGTTAAAATATAATATTGCAATATTACGATATAACTTCAAAATAAGGAACTACAGGGGATTAAATTTTAAAGGATGCTTTGCGTGATTATGTTGTTCATTTAGTTTATAACATTAAAAAGTAAAATAAATGTGGGAATTATATAACACTACTCTTTTTGGATGTAACACATTTAAACCTCAAAAGGCGGACTTTTACAGGGTGATAATAAAGTCGCGAAATAATATAATTATTTATGAAACTTAAAATTATACTACCAGCCCTGACATTAGTACTTGTTGGATTAATGTCCAGTTGTGAAAAAGATGAATTGAATGACAATTCAGCTGAAATGAATGCCACGGTAGAAAATACAGCAGATCTATCTAATGATTCTTCAAAAAAGAAATCCAATGATCCAGAACAACAAGGGACATTGAAGGTAGTAGATCTTGGGGTTGCAGGAAATTTTGCAATTCTGTCAAAAACAGGAATCACCAGTGTCTATAAATCTTCTATTACCGGTGATATTGGGACAAGTCCAATTTCCGGCGCTGCGATGGTTATAGACTGTGGGGAAGTCACTGGGAATGTGTACTCGGTAGATGCCGCAGGTCCAGCGTGCATAACCACTAGTGCCAACATGTTAACAACAGCAATAAGCAATATGCAAACCGCATATACCGATGCAGCCGGACGTACAACCCCGGATTTTGTCAATTTAGGAGCTGGAAATATAGGAGGAAAAACCCTTACCCCAGGACTGTATAAATTTACCAGTTCAGTGGTAATCCCAACCGATATCGCCTTGCAAGGTGGACCGGATGAGGTTTGGATATTTCAGGTTTCCGGAAATCTTGATATGAGTTCTGCAGTGAGAGTTACCTTGAGCGGTGGTGCACAAGCCAAGAATATCTTCTGGCAAGTTGCCGGGGCTGTTACTTTTGGAACAACCAGCCATTTTGAGGGAAATATTTTAGGTCAGACAGGGATACATTTAAAGACTGGTGCTTCAATAAATGGAAGGTTATTAGCTCAAACGGCTGCAACCCTTCAAATGAATACAGTTACCCAGCCACAATAAAATCAGCAAGTGTTGAAATTCCAGAGGAAATAGCAACCTTGGAATCAGCTTAACAGTAGCCATTATAAATACAGCAAAAAGGATTTGGTCTAAAAAGAGGGCACTGAAAAAGTCCCCCGAAAATTTAAATAAAAGGAGTAGAAAGGAGTGAAAACCGTAGTGTTTTTGCTCCTTTTTTCGTATCTTTCTTACTGATTAACAACCAATTAAGTATGTTATTACAGCAGCAGAAAGCTCAATTAAGTGCCTATTCCAATCTATATGATTTAATCATCCCGAAAGATAACCTTCTTAGAAAAATCAATGATTTAATTGATTTTACCTTTATCTACGATGAACTGGTAAACAAATATTGTTCAAACAATGGTCGCAATGCAGAGAGTCCTATCCGCAGCTTTAAATACTTGTTATTAAAAACGATCTATTGCATTTCGGAGTTGATGTTGTTGAAGCTTCACGATACGACATGTCCTTCAAGTATTTCCTTGAAATGACTCCCGAGGATGCCGTTATCAATCCCAGTTCCTTGACCAAGTTCCGAAAGCTGCGTTTGAAGGATACCGATCTATTGAACCTGTTGATACACAAAACGGTCTCAATAGCCATCGAAAAGGGAGTTATTAAGTCAAAGTCCATTATTGTTGATGCTACACATTCTCTATCCAGATCAAATCCATATTCAGCCCTTGAGGTCCTGAGAGAGCCCTCAAAGCTGCTTCGAAAGGCAGTGTACGCTATAGATGAAAACCAGAAGAACCGCATGCCGGAGAAGAACGCTTCGGGTGATCTGGGAAAGGAATTGGGGTATTGTAAAGAACTTGAGAAGTGCATTGAATCGGACCAAACCTTAAGTTTTATTCCTGCAGTGAAAGAGAAGTTGAACCTTTTAAAGGAGACTGTGGAAGATACCCAGGAAAACTATATCATTTCCAAAGATAAAGATGCCAAAACCGGCCATAAATCAGTGGACAGCAAATTCTTTGGGTACAAGACTCACATAGCTATGACAGAGGAACGTATCATTACCGCTGCAGTTGTCACCTCGGGTGAAAAAGGCGATGGTCCTGAGTTGCCAATGCTTTTGAAAATAAGTCAGGACAATGGGATCCAGGTG
>JBGSWA010000234.1:0-3687 GCA_041752645.1 Gillisia sp.
GGATGTAATAATTACCTGACTCTATTTGCTTTTCAGCTTCATCCAACTCCCGGTTATATTATTCTAGAGTTAGGCTTTCTTCTATTTTGTTTTGATATATCAACAGGCTTTTAAACAGTGCGATCAAATCTGGATCAGTAATATCAACTAACTGGCCTTGTATTCATTTTAAATCTTCCTTAATATTTATGATCAATCATTTAGGTTCAAAACAACAAGAAGGATATATAAAAAAATCGATAAAAAATCCCATTTACACCCCCAATTTGGGCGTGCAAACGGGTTTTTTTTTGTTCGTACTTACTCTATATACCCCATTTTTTGCATCCATTCATCGTTGAACATCTTGCCGACATAGCGGCTTCCATGGTCGTGAAAAAGCACTACTACCACGTCGTCCTTTTTAAAATGTTCCTTTAACTGCAGCAGACCTTTTATTGCTGCCCCGGCACTGTTCCCTAAAAACATTCCCTCTTCTTTTGCCAAACGGCGGGTGTAAACGGCCGCATCTTTATCGGTTACTTTCGTAAACCCATCGATCAAATCAAAATCTACGTTTTTTGGCAAAATATCTTCCCCGATTCCTTCGGTCACATAAGGATAAATCTCGTTTTTATCGAATATCCCTGTTTCGTGATATTTTTTAAATACCGAGCCATAGGTGTCGATTCCCCATACCTTGATATTTGGGTTTTGTTCCTTCAGGTATTTTCCTATTCCGGAGATGGTCCCTCCGGTTCCTACACCAACCACAAAATGGGTGATTTTTCCATCGGTTTGCCTCCATATTTCCGGCCCGGTGCTTTCATAATGGGCCTGGGAATTTGAAAGATTGTCATATTGGTTTACATACCAGGAATTAGGGGTTTCCTCGGCAAGGCGTTTTGAGGTGGAATAATAGGATCGCGGATCTTCCGGGGCAACATCGGTAGGACAAACGACAACTTCACTGCCGACGGCCCTGAGAATATCCATTTTTTCCTTGCTCTGCTTGTCACTTATCACGCAAATCAATTTATAGCCTTTTATTATAGCTACCAGGGCAAGTCCCATCCCGGTATTCCCCGAGGTCCCTTCAATAATGGTTCCCCCTGGTGTTAAGAGACCCTTGGCCTCAGCATCTGCTATCATCTTTACCGCCATTCGGTCCTTTGCCGAGTTGCCCGGGTTAAAGGTTTCGTACTTGGCAAGCACCAAAGCATCAATTTCTTCGGTCAGTTTATTTATTTTTACCAGGGGAGTATTTCCGATGGTGCCAAGTATATTTTCAGCGTATTCCATAGTTTATTTTGAATATTGCAAAGGTAATCCTAACTAAAATCTATTCCAAAAAAATTAGACTTTAATGAGGGATTAACCTGAATCAGTAGAATTTAATCAAATTTCATCGCCTTAACAGGAGAAATCTTTGAGATGATTATCGACGGGATCAAAAGCATCAGCACGCACAGGATCAAGGTCCCCAAATTCACCCCGAGTATGTATTCCCAACCTATATACACAGGCACCTCGGTGACATAATAGGTCTGCGGGTTTAATGGGAAAAGTTTGAAATATTTTTGAATGAACAACAGGCCCAAACCAATCAGGTTTCCCCAAAAAAGCCCTAAAACAATAAGATAGGCGGCATTGTATAAAAATATTTTTCTAATGCTCCAATCCCCCCCTCCAAGGGCTTTTAAAATCCCTATCATTTGGGTGCGTTCCAGGATAAGCACCAGCAAAGCAGTGATCATATTTATTCCTGCCACCAAAATCATAATTCCGATGATCAGGGCAATATTAAAATCGAAGAGGGAGAGCCATTCAAAGATGGAATAGTATTTCTGTTTGATGGTGCGCGTATCCAAAAACGAACTTGTATTGTCATACACCTCGGCACCTTTTTGATCCAGCTGGTTAAAATCGTCGATAAAAACCTCAAATCCTCCCACCTGGTCCTTTTCCCAATTATTTAAACGCTGAATGTGCCGGATATCAGCCAGCAGATACAACTCGTCAAATTCCTGAAATCCGGAATTGTAAATCCCCTTAACAACAAAGGCCCGCAGCAGCGGGGTTTTATCAAATCCTTCCCTGGGAAAATAGGTGATTACCTTGTCCCCTATTTTTAACCCCAATCTGATTGCCTGGTATTGTGAGATAAGCACATCTTCATTTAAGCTACCTTTAAAATCAGGCAATTCGCCCTGGGCCAGAAAATTTTCAAAATTCTCCCATTTGAAATCTGCCCCCACTCCCTTTACAATGACTCCCTCAAAATCGGTTTCGGTTCGAATAATTCCAGCTTTGGTCGCTACCCCCTGCACATGGGAGATCCCGCTGACATTTTTAAACTCGGGATAAAAATCCTGTTTCAGGGAAACGGGCATCAGCGAGACCTGGGAGCTATTGTTGTCATAACTTTCAATAAGGATATGACCGTTAAAAGCCGCGATTTTTTCGCGAATCTTTTCCTTTAACCCCATTCCGGTAGCAAATGATACCAACATCATAATCACCCCAGTTGCAATTGCTGCAATTGCAATTTTTATTATTGGTGCCGAAATACTACTTTTATACTTTTTAGTACTTATAAGCCTCTTGGCTATAAAAAATTCAAAATTCAAAATGCGCCCTATGATTTATAAATTATTCAAAAATACATATTTATTCCTTCTTATTAGCATGGTTTCCTGCGGAAGCAGCACCACTCAAAAGGACATAGCTGCCAGGGATTCAAATTCCGAAATCCCTGCATCGGGAATTTTAACTGAAAATCCCAAGCCTATACAATTAGGTGCTAATAGAATTGACATGTATTTGCCCCTTTTGAAAGATAAAAAGGTGGGCCTCGTGGGAAACCAAAGTTCGGTGATTTTTAAATCCCGGGGAGCACATTCTGACCCCGCAAATTATACCCATGTGGTAGATTCATTGCTCAGCCTGAAGGTACAGCTTACACGGGTGTTTGCACCTGAACACGGATTTCGTGGAACTGCCGATGCAGGGGAGGTTGTAATGGATGGAAAGGACAGCAGAACCGGTTTGCCTATTATCTCTCTGTACGGCGATAACAAAAAGCCCAAAGCAGAACAAATAGAGGATCTGGATCTTATGATCTTCGATTTGCAGGATGTTGGGGTACGGTTTTACACTTATATATCTACCCTGCACTATGTGATGGAAGCCTGTGCCGAGAATGACATCCCACTTTTGATCCTGGACCGCCCAAATCCTAATGGACATTATGTGGACGGCCCTGTTTTGGATCCGGAATATCACAGTTTTGTGGGAATGCATCCCATTCCGGTTGTCCACGGTTTGAGCATGGGAGAATATGCAAAAATGATCAATGGCGAAAAATGGCTCAAAAATGGGATACAAGTGGATTTGCAGGTGATACAAATGGAAAACTACGATCACCAGAAACCCTATAGCCTGCCGATAAAACCTTCTCCAAACCTGCCCAACGATCAGGCCATTAACCTGTATCCCAGTCTTTGCTTTTTTGAAGGTACCAACGTAAATGCCGGAAGGGGAACCGATACCCAATTTCAGGTTTTTGGATCTCCCTTCCTCAATAAAAATTTTTATGAATATTCCTATACCCCGGAGTCAGGCGATGGCGCCAAAAACCCCAAACATCTGGGTGAAATTTGCTATGGAAGAGATTTGACCAATTTCCCGCATCTCGAGCAAATCGAA
>JBGSWA010000235.1:0-4695 GCA_041752645.1 Gillisia sp.
GGTTGGTTCCAAAACTCCATCCTCCAGCTCTAGCCTGTATTGAGTATTGGGTATTGCGACTTGCTCCTTTTGTGGTTTTTCCTGGATCATATCTTCTGCTTCCTGCTTCTTTTCCAAAAAGTCATTCAGTACCCCCTCGAATTCCCCAACTCTTAATGAAATAGTATCCAGTTCAAATCTCTTAAAGTATTCCCGGGCGATTTTCGCGGTTTCGGGACAGCCTTCCATCGTGGTGAGGCGCACGTTGTTTCCGGAGGTGATGGCTGCGGAAGAGCTGCCAAGGGAAGTCCCCAATTCCAGGGCAGATTTGATCTGCAGATACCCAGTTAGTTTATTTAGCAGCAAGGCCCTCTTTTTTGAGATCCCGGCGTTCTTTGCTATTGCAGAGATTTTGCGCTTCTCCGATCTAAACACCCGGCTGCCGGCGCCAAAATCGGTGACCGATAACCTCCGATGGTCTTTTAACAGCGCCTCCCGATAGGCCAGCACCTTCCTAAAACCAGGCTTACTTTCTTTTTTATAAAAACATTCCGTCAACAACTTAAATACAAAAGGGGAGTGCACCCCGTGCTGATTGGTGGATCTTAGGAGGAATTTCAGGTAGGCTATTATCTGGTACAAGGCTGCGGGTTTGAGCTGCAATTTAATGAAAAAATTTGTTCGGGGTTTGGAATTAGTGGTTTAGGTTAAAAAGTAACAATGGCTGAATATGGTTGACCGATTTTCACCACCTATAAATTCTTTTTTGCAGGAAATACAATGTTCAAAGAAGATTTTCGAATGTTTCATTTTGTGCCTTCGGATCCATATGTTTTCCTTCATCCCCTTGAACTTTGGATTTTTCAATAGCTTTTTGAACTTCATTCGGTAATCGGGAAAACCAATTCTCTTCTCCTTTTAATCGTTCAATTTTCTCTATTACTTTTTCACTTTCAATTTGAGTGATCCAGTTAATGATTCCTAATTTATGTTCTTCAAGAGTCATGACTTCAGTTTTTTTAAAGATAATTATTTTTTAGGAAGTTGGGTGAAGTTAGAAGTACAAGGTTAGAAGTCGGGAGATGACCGGAGGCCGAAGACTGGAAAAAGTGAAGTATGAAAAGAAGTTGAAATAAAAGAAGTGAAGGGTGATGGGGGAAGGGTGAAAAGTGCACATTGAAAAAAATAAGTGGATAGTGGTAGCAGGAAAGATGGAAATTTGATAGTTCTCCCATGGTTTATGGTCCATTCCTGAGGATTCATAAATTAATTTAAGC
Source organism: Gillisia sp. (assembly GCA_041752645.1). Taxonomy (GTDB): domain Bacteria; phylum Bacteroidota; class Bacteroidia; order Flavobacteriales; family Flavobacteriaceae; genus Gillisia. The sequence continues at coordinate 1,257 of JBGSWA010000235.1, forward strand.
TCCAGGGTTCACACAAAACACGATAAGAAGAAAAAAACCAAAGCAAGCAGTAAAAGATTGCAAAAGTCAAATCCGCGGAATTGTTTTTAATTCGTATTATTCCAAATTCCGCCCCGAAGTTTCGGGGTGGAACTCCTAATAAAATCAGTAAAATTTCGAACCTGAAACTTTAAAGCTTGTTTTCTAACTACCCTCTTTTTTGTCTTTAATTAATCCTCCAAATCTCACTACTCATCTCTACCCAACTTTCTCTCCCAATTCGAAATAACGCTCGGTCTTGGTTTCCAGCTCGTAAATTACCTGTTGCAGCTCCAGGGAAGTTTTGTCGATTTCCTTTCCGCTTAAATTTTCTAGGAATTTTTGTTGGATCTTTTCCTTCTTCTTTTCAAGGTTAGCGATTTCCTTCTCCAGTTTTCCAAATTCCTTTTTCTCTTTGTAAGTCAGTGTGTTTACCGGATCGGAATTGTTTTTTTGTTGCTTGTAATTGGAAGAATTTGAATCCTTTGCCTTGGTGGTATCTGTGATCTGGCTGGCTTCGTATTCCCTGTAATCGGAATAATTCCCCGGGAAATCTTCTATCTCGGCATTGCCTTGAAATACAAAAAGGTGATCTACGATCTTATCCATAAAATACCTGTCGTGGGAGACAACTACCAGACAGCCTGGGAAATCCAGAAGGAAATTCTCCAGCACATTCAGGGTAACTATATCAAGATCGTTGGTAGGCTCATCCAGGATCAGGAAATTGGGATTTTGTATCAGGATGGTACACAAGTACAATCTTTTTTGTTCGCCCCCACTGAGTTTTTCAACAAAATCGTATTGTTTTTTGCGGTCGAATAAAAAGCGCTCCAGCAATTGCTGTGCAGAGATCTGCCTGCCTTTTTGCAGGGGAATAAAATCCCCGAATTCCCGGATCACATCGATCACCTTCTGCCCGGGTTTAACGGTAATTCCGTCCTGGGTGTAATACCCGAATTTTATGGTTTCCCCGATGATCACTTTCCCGGAATCGGGTTGTGTTCTTCCGGAGAGCATATTCAAAAAGGTGGATTTACCGGTCCCGTTCTTACCGATGATCCCAATGCGCTCCCCTTTCTGAAAATTATATTCAAATTTGTCCAGCAATTTATTGTCATCAAAACTCTTGGAAACCTTCACCAATTCCACGATCTTGCTCCCCATGCGCTCCAGATTGATCTCCAGTTGCACCTGGTGGTCATTTCTGCGCTTGGAGGCCCGGTCCTTGATCTCGTGAAAATCGTCTATTCTGGATTTGGATTTCGTGGTACGCGCCTTAGGTTGGCGTCGCATCCAGTCCAGTTCCTTTTTAAAGAGTTGTTTGGCTTTATCGGTATTTGTCTGATCCAACTCAATGCGGGCTTCTTTTTTATCCAAATAATAGGAATAGTTCCCCTTGTAGGTATATAGTTGTCCGTCTTCCAGTTCCACAATTTCATTGCATACATTTTCCAGGAAATACCTGTCGTGGGTAACCATGAAGATGGTAAATTTTTCCTTTTTAAAATAAGCTTCAAGCCACTCGATCATATCCAGATCCAGGTGGTTGGTAGGTTCATCCAGGATGATAAAATCCGGCTTGTTGAGCAGCATTACCGTTAGGGCAAGACGTTTTCTTTGTCCTCCGGATAGATCCCCCACTTTTTTATGCAAATCATCCAGCTTCATTTTAAACAGGATCTGCTTGTACTGGGTTTCAAAATCCCAGGCCTGGTGCATTTCCATTTCCTCAAAGGCTTTTTGATAGGCATCGGCTTCTTCAGGATTTTCAAGGGCCTTTTCATAACGCTCGATCACTTTGAGAATCTCATTGTCTGAAGCAAAAATGGTTTCCTCTACGCTGAGCTTCGGATCGAGATCCGGTTCCTGGGCCAAAAAGGAATAGGTGATGCCTTTTCGGTACACCACCCGCCCATCGTCGGGAGAAGCTGTGCCGGCAAGAATATTTAATAAAGTAGTTTTCCCGGTCCCGTTTTTGGCGACGAAGCCCACCTTCTGTCCTTCATTAATTCCAAAGGAAAGATTGGTAAACAACGGGTGCTCGCCAAAAGATTTGGCTATATTTTCGACTGATAGATAATTCACAGAAATTTTTTTTGCAAAAATAGTCAGAATTAACAGACTAAAAAGAAGATTAGTTTTATTATTAGCGTACAACCGCTATATTTGTTTTCAATACCTGACCTGCTATGTCAAAAACCGTACCTTGTTCAGTGGTGGCATATGAATTGGTGAAGGTGGATTTGAGTAGACAGATCAGGAGCGTATTGCTTCGGAATAAAAAGTTTTGATTGTTTTACCCTTACCCGCAGAAGGTTAATGATATTGATATCCCCTCTATGAGATATAAAGTACTTTTATGCATTTTGATGGTGGGTTTGAGTTTCACCTCCTGTATCCCCACTAAAAAATTGACTTACCTGCAGGTCAGTGAAACCGCGACCGATAGTATTATAAGCATCGAAAGACTTCAGAAACCCTACAGAATCCAGGTCAACGATCTGCTGAGTATCCGGGTGAAGGCCCTTGACCAGGAACTGGTGGGGATGTTTAATCCCATTAACGATGCAAATGCCAATGCCACCGGGGAGGAACGCATGTATTATGACGGGTTTACGGTAGATCTGCACGGGAATATCCGGGTACCGACCCTAGGAGAGATAGGCGTTTTAGGATATACCGTGGAAGAATTGCGGGTATTGATTGAAAAAGAACTCCTGGACCTTTATTTTAAAGAGGAAGCAAATATTTTTGTCACGGTTAAACTGGCCGGGATACGATATACCACCCTGGGAGAGATTGGCTCCGGAGGGCAGGTGATCTACAAAGAACAGGTGAGTATCATGGAAGCCGTGGCGAATGCCGGGGGTATTACCGAATTTGGAGATATGACCGATGTTAAAATAATCCGGCAATATCCTGGTGGGGGAGAAAAGGTGCACAGCATAGATCTGACCAAGCTCAATGCCACCAAAAGCCCATACTATTACATACAGCCAAATGATTTGATCCTCGTGAATCCACTGCCTCAAAAAGCGCTGGGTTTCGGGACCACTGGAATGGCCTCGTTCACAACCATATTTTCAATTTTAGGAATATTGACCTCTGCAATTATATTAATTACCCGATGATACATGGCAAATGAAGATGATCACATATCCGATGTAGGCGCAACCTTTGATTTTAAAGGTTTTGTGATGAAGGTTTTTAGTTACTGGCAACTGATACTACTCTCGGTAGGGATCAGCCTTGCGGTGGCGTACTACAACAACGTCCGGAAGTTACCGGTTTACCGCCTTGGCAATTCAATTTCCATCAAAGACGATCAAAACCCGTTTTTCACCTCCAATACCAGTCTCACCTTTAACTGGGGAGGCCCCTCCGAGAAAGTACATACGGCCATAACCATTTTGCGATC
>JBGSWA010000236.1:0-4452 GCA_041752645.1 Gillisia sp.
GTTTCTTCCCTTGTCCATAAAGCTTCATTCTCTTTACTTGGGTGCAGTCGAGATTCTTCTTGTTTAATAATTGCACGTAACCTTCCCAATAGCTCATCTAGCGATGCGCTTTCAATTAATAATACATTTTTCATCTTTTATAAAGTTTTATTTAAACAGCTTATTTGCTGGTTAAAAATTTATAAGAGATTGCGCTAAATCTTATGATGTAAATGTACGGTAAAGAAGAAGATTTTTTAGGGGTGTAAAAGCTTGTGTTAAAGGTGCTTAAAGCTATTTAAGGCATAACTAATTGATAATGAGTGAAGATTAAAACTACCTTATTTAAAAAAAATACTTTAAGAAAAATTTGATAAAAAAGTAAGAAAGATCGTACAATTTTTGTTAAAAAAATCATAAAAATTTAACATAAATTCCTTCATTTTTCACCCACTTTGTAGGGATGGAAAAACATTTCGGAGCTTAAAAAAGCAGATTATAGGAATTGAGAAAGATTTTCTCTAATAAATGGTCTTAATGTTCTTAGAAATATTTCTATGCTCCTCCACATGGTCTTTTTTAGTAATAAAATATTCTGTGAAGCAGCTAAAAAAAAGTGAGAACTAAAACGCCTCATCTATTCATTAGGCTTCTCTGTTAAGTAAAGATTAACTTGAGTAGTAAATTAGGCATCCTTTTCTATTTGAGCAAAACCTTTGGCAAATAGATTTATTTCCTCATACTTTATTCTAAAACAATTGAAATAGCAGAGAGGAAAAAGGTTAAATATTTATGGGGTGTATGGGAAAAGAATCCAAGAGCAATTAAATTTTACCAACAGAATGGTGTTAAAGAGTTATAAAAGCACACCTTAAGTTGGGAGAGGACGAACAAACCGATATAATGATAAAACTTCAAATCAATAAAGAACTATAGTAGTGCTCAGGAGCTTATTAGAACATGGTAGGAGTGTATGAGAGAGACTTTACCCCTAAGATTAAAATATATAGGTAATTTGAAGCCTATATGCGAGGTCTGACAAAAGGTGTAGTTTGATGTGTAAAAAAGTAAAATTATAATGATGGATTAATATTTTGTTGTACAATGGCTGTACAAAGGCATATAACAAGAAGGTAAATCCATTGTTAATAGGGCTTTAAAGAGTTTATTGTTTATCATAGGCAAAAGTAAGTATTTGAACCAATAATGACAATGCAGTTGTATAATTTATATATCTTTAATAAAAAATCAAAACACCCAATGAAAATTATCAGCTCCATTATTTTTGCAATCGCCATCATTTTCGCCTCCTTTTACCTCGGAAACGCCTATATTGAAAGGGCGCAACCTAAAGGATCTATTTCTGTTACAGGTTCAGGAAGTGAAAATTTCACCTCGGATCTGATCGTATGGGAAGGGCAATTCAGCAGAATGAATCCCGATTTGAAACAGGCTTATGAAGATTTGGATGGGGATAAGGAAACCGTGCGCAAATATTTAATTGACAATGGGATCAAATCCGATAATTTTGTGTTCAACTCGGTGCAAACCATAGAACAACAGGAAAACCAATATCAAAACGGGAATTTTGTGGGGAGTATCTTTAAAGGGTATGAACTTATTCAATCGGTAAAAATTGAATCATCCGATGTTGAGTTAATAGAAAATGTATCCCGGGAAATTACCGAACTTTTAAACCGTGGGGTTCAATTTAATTCCACCCCTCCCCGATATTACTACACAAAGCTAGCCGATTTGAAAATCGCGATGATCTCCAAGGCCACTGAGGACGCAAGGATTAGGGCAGAGAAAATTGCCGAAAATAGCGGGAGTTCCCTGGGAGACCTGAATAATGCCAATATGGGGGTTTTCCAGATCACCGGACAAAACAGTGGGGAAGACTTCAGTTGGAGCGGCTCGTTTAACACACAGGACAAAAACCGCATCTATTACCATGCGGCTGGAATATAAAATTGATTGAGCCCGGTTTGCCCAAATTTTAATGTATTCCTTTGATTTAGTAAAGAAGAAAGATTGGTTCTTCTATCCCAAATTTTTGATTATTAAGCAGGAATTTTCAAAATTGGCAAGAACCAAAAATTACTTACAGCCCTCTTTTGGGGTGGTTATTTTTAAAGCAGAAATTGGATTCACTTGTATTTGTAAGCCCATTGCTTTTAAGACCTTCATTATTGTAGCAAATTGAAGTTTGGCTCCATCTGAAAGGGCCTTGTTTAAACTCCGCCTGCTCAATCCTGTTTCTTCGGATTTTTTTGTCATTCCTATCGCTTTTGCGCTATGCCCAATTGCAATAATTAAATCTGGGTTATCTCCTTCTGCTAAAACAGTATTGAGATATTCTGCAATCATTTCCTTGCTGTCCAAATAATCCGTGATATCAAATCTTGAAGTGCTCATTTTTGCTCTTTGTTCAATTTGTTCCAGATTTCTTTCATATTTTTTCGACTTTTTGTCGGGCGAGGTATCCCCGCCAAAAAGTAGCCTCTTTATTTTTTCATCTTTTTCCTTGAAGTAAAGCCTTTGGTCTTTAACAAAATTCATTCGTAGTTGTCCCAAATTCCACCTTCTACAGCTGACCTTCTACAGCTGACCTTCTCCAAAGTGTCCACTCGCTTTCTGATACTGAAATACAAATGAGAATTTTTGCTTTGACCTTCTCAGCCACCTATCAAATTCAATTGTTTTCTCATAAGGAACAAAGAAATTGCAATCTATTTGGATACAGGTTTAAATTATATTTTTTAATCCAACGTCATTTTTTGAAGTTTCCCGTGTGAGTGAGAGAACGCACACTACCTATTTGTATCCCATCTCTGCAACATAAAAACCGGGGATTTTCCCCGAGTAACCAATTCCCCGGGCCATGCTTGCCCGTTTTGTATTTAAATCTATTTTGAGCATAAATCTTATAAGTTGAGAAAATGTTTCCGTGTTCTTTCAGTTGGTTATTTATAAATCTAATGAATTTTATGCAGGAATTCGTTAGAATAGAAATTAGGAAAATATCAATTAATAAACTGAATTTATAATTTTGTTTATTATTTTATTTTAATTTCTTGGCTGTTTTCCTGATATTTGTAGTTCTTAAAGGATTTAGAAGATTATTCTAAGAATAATAAATATCCTTTTAATTCATCATAAATGAGCAACCAAGTGTTAGTTAATCCAGATTCAATTAAGCAAAGTAGAAAAGATACTGTTCAGTACATTAATCTTCAACTGGCATCCCTGGGGAAGCCAATTTTTAAGGATGGCGAAAATTCAAAAGAAAAATTCTGCAATCCAAAATTTCAATCCCTAACCAATGGATTAATCAAAAGTTTTCGTGAAAAGTCAAGATTGTTATCAAGTCACCTTTCGCCGGCTGATACGAGAATTCAAAATTTTTTAAACGATTATCTTAAAGATACACCCTTTAACAAATCCTATGTTTTACCAAATGACACACTTGTTTTATCGCAAAGCGGTCATGCGCGGGAATTGAGTTTGCCTCCAAACGGGACTACCTTTATAAGTGATGAGATTACCTCATATAGAATTAAACAAGGAATTTTAAATAATCCGTTAAACGATAAACGAACTACAAAAGGGACCTTCCATATTATTGAAGGAGATTTGCCTGTGCCATTAGATAAAAAAGAAGTACCTAAAATTGCTTTTGCCCATTTTTTAAATGCTGCGTTTAATCCTTCAGAAAAGATTAAAATATTACCCTTTACTTCTAATCAGGAAGAAAAGGCCAAATTAATGGTTTCAATGCTTATGCGCCCAATGGTTTGCCCAGAAGTTAAGGGAGTTATCTCAAAAAAGAGTATGGAGGTTCGTTTTTTTGCTCCGGGAAGTTTGGTGAGTAATTTGGATTTTGTGGAAGCTATTTTTGGAAATGCTGGCGACCCTAATTTGGCACAAAACGATGCAGCTTTAGATACCGAACATTGGACAGGTCACACAGGATGCGTTATTCTTGCTCCACAATTAAAACTTCTCAAGAAAAAAGATGTTGGTTTACCTCATTTTAACGATGCTACAGAGCGTCAAAAAAATGAGGGCATGTGTTGGAAAGATGAGAATGAATTATATAATGATGGCGGTGCTTTTAAAGCAACCTGCAGAGACGATAGAGGTGTTGTTGTTACAATAATAGCTGATAACTACTTCGGCTACTCAAAAAAGGAAATCAAAACTCAAATTAGTTATTCTGCTAATTTATTTGGTTTGGTTGAAGAAGAACATTCCGGTGGTGCCATAGCGTTCCCTAGAGGTGTTATGGGTGACATTGTCGATGGAAGTGGTATTTCTGAAAAATACGAAAACAAGTATAATTTTGATGGTGTAAAAGCATTTCTTGGCGATAGGATAGAAGTTAATCCAGCGAATTATGCAGAAGACAGAAAGTATCCTAACATCGTTTATCTTCCTGAGAATGCCTATATTAATACCAATACAAATAGC
>JBGSWA010000237.1:0-2446 GCA_041752645.1 Gillisia sp.
AGGTCTGGCAGCGGTATAGCTCTTAGAATATCTTTATTGTCCAGCTTCATGCTTAAATGCCTGCCGCCATTTTTCTCCATTATTTGTATGCCCATAAATTTCTTATCAGGGATGGTAAACTTTTCTAACGCCACCACGGCCACAGTCCGGCTGAATGCTTTTACCTGCTTAGTATTTCCTGAAATTTGTAATGGCTTTAATTCATTTTCCTGTACCGCTGTCCGTTTGCTTTTCTTTTTATCACGTATAAAAAAACGCAGTACTTCAATATCGTAATCCACCGGACTGTTATTGATTAGCCTGAGTTGATAATACAATACATCATCTTTTATGTAGGTGCCAATAACAGCCACATCTATATTCCAGCTATTGTCTCTTACTCCCCAAAGTGTCCGGCGGTTATCAAGTATGCCATTGGCATAAGTAGCCAGCGTAGCTTTCTTGTTTGTGGGCAAGTAATATGTCCAGGTAGTAAGGATTGGCTGATAACAAACCTGGAAAGTATAGATACTGCCATCCGAAGTGACCACACTAAGGTTTGTTTCCGGGAAATCTTTTAACCCTGCTTTAACCAATAAAATATTTTCTGCTTCCTGCACTGGCTGCACCAAAATATCTTTTGTACCACGGTCAACATGCAGAATGGAGAAAGGGAAAACCAGGCTGGTGGTTTTGTCCGTTGAAATGCATAAAGACGTTTGTGCCATTGCCGAAACGAATAACCAGCAACTGCAAATCAAACACACTAATCGTTTCATAAAATTTGTTTTAAATGTTTAATAATTATTGTTGAATATTTTTATCCCTTAGCAATACTTTATAACCTGCTTTCACTAATACTTTTACTTGTTTTACTTTTTTACTTAGTAAAGATTTAGCAGCGTTAATGCCTGTGGCAGCAGCCTGTGCTTTAAAAGACGGATCCATTGAAGTAAGTTCCATTAACTGTAAACTGTTATCAGCAGATTGTTTGGCAACATCCCGTGAAATAGCACCAGGAATATAAATACCAGGAAGACCATCGATATCAAAAACTTCCAGCTTTACCGGAAACAATGAATTGTTATTTCTAACGGAGTTGATGTTGATTTCAAGTCTTTCATCATTTAATTCAGCAATCCCAAAAACAAAATTTCCTTTTGGCACTAATGAGCCGTTTAGATAAATATCATTGAGCAGGCGCATTTTTACCACAGCTCCATTTACTAAAGTTTGTGTTTGATGAACGACGGCCTCAATAGTATTTTGTTCTTCAGTATCTAAATCCTTTTCTATACCATAGAATTTATTTTCAATTGGCTTTTTATTTTTTAAGGTATCTAGTAAGCTGACATTGTTTTTTACCGGCTGTTTACTGATTATAAAAACCTGTTCCTTATTCTTCAATGATTTTTCTTTTAGTTTATTTTTTACCCTGTCTGGATGCTGTATATCTAATATTTTTTCCAGTGTACCATTTAACTGTTCCATTTCGGGGTCTGATTGCGAATTGTCATTCATCTGCAACATCATCTCCTGCAACCTGTCAATCTCGTTGGAGTACTGTTCATTTCCTTCTGGTATCTGCATAGAAGTGTTCGAACCAATTGTCGCAGTTTCTGACTGGTTAATCTGTTTATTGATTTCATTTATCTTTTGATAAATCCTTTGCTCATTAGCATCCGTATTTTGTTTGTAGGGTGAATAGTTTAAGCCACTGTAAGAAGGTGCGGTGACCAATAAATTTCCTGTATCCGGTATTATTAAATTCTGCATTGATGAAAGCGAATCTTTATAATACGGATCATTGCGTAAATTTTCTTCCCTTTTTAAAGAGTCTGCATCAGCTTCATTATAAAAGGCAAGCTTATCTGCATTTTTATCATCTTTTAAATTAGCATCAGGCAACTGTAGGTTTAAGCCTTGCTTATTTTCGGCAAGGTTGGCGTTGGTATTTCCCTGCCCGCCACCTAATGCCCAAAACGCCATTGTAACAAATGGAATAACCAGTACCGGAAGCACCAGCATCATTTTTCTTTGCCGCAAAAACTTCGGAGAATGATTTTCTTTCATGTTATTTATTTTTTTGTGAATAATAAGATTGCTCAATTAGTGTAAGGCTGTCAAAGAGGCCAGGTCTTTCTTTGAGTAAATTGGGATGCTGTTGTTTATATTTTTGTACCTGTTCAAACTCTTCCTTTGTTATCAAATAAGGGTTTACATTATCCGGAATAGATTTAGGAATGCTGATTGCTCTTGGTATTACTGCTTTGGAGTTAGCTGACTGTTTAAATGAGTTAACAATGGCAGTAATACTTAAACCTCCAAATAAGAGGCAAACAACCATTAGAAAAAACCATTGTTGTTTCTGTTTCCATTTTTTTGTCAAGCCTTCAAGGTTGTTTGCAAACCAACGTTGAGATTTTAAAATTCCATTGGCAATACCTGTGGCTGCTTTATCCGGCAA
>JBGSWA010000238.1:0-2231 GCA_041752645.1 Gillisia sp.
GATCTGAGGGAGCTTTCCCTCGGCTGGATAGCACCAAGGCCTTGTCGTGGACAAATACCTGTGGCAAGCCCGAAGGCGGGAGAAATGATCGAATATCACGCTACTATCAACCAATTGAGAACATCCGATGCGTTTATGGAAAAAATTCAGGAGTTTTTAGATGAAAGAGGATCAGGGTTTAGCGCATAAATTGGATCTCAGGCCGTGGGAGTTTCTATAGCATTATGATTTTTTACTTTTTATTAAAAAAAACGGGAGGGGCAATATGCCTCTCCCGTCTCTTAAATTCAACTGCTTTCATATGCTTTGGTCTATTATTTTCCTGATCCTGGTCCAGATGAAGGATCCTAAGGGAATAATATTTTATAGCCAAAACAATTTCCTATTAATTTGGTGGAAAGAAAAAAGTAGGATCTGAATCATCCTGCATTCCATCACCTCCGCAACCATCCCTAAAGTGAAGGTATTTTGCTCGCTCAACGCCCTGATCATCTGAATAGAATAATGATTCCACACCTTCTTGGGTAAATTCTCCCATTCTTATAGGGTCCGAGGACATGGGGATTCCCTGCTCGTCTATCACCCACATTTCTGCGTAAAACAGATCATTTACATACGGGTTGTCAGGCAAGGCAACCCATAATGGCATGGTATACTCATCTCCGGTATCTTCATACATCCCATGCTCATTCATCAATGGATTATCGGCATAGAACAATGGGGTTCCTTTAGGATTTAAGGGATCCCCGCTATAGGTCCAAACATCAAATCTAAAATGCGCCGGGGAGTGCCTGCCGGTTTCATCGCATATGTTGCCATATACCCCTAAAATAATTACTCGCACCGCTGTAAAATTAAAAAACATATATCCAAACTCATCAGCAAAACGTTCATCATAACATAAAACCTCTACATCGATGTATTTTTTTACTCCATCTCTTAAATTTATATTAATTGGAAGGGGATCATTCACGAAGGCCGCGAAATTTGAATACCCGTAATCGTCATTTTCACGAGGAGCGATCCACAATACATTATTGGTCGCATCCAATACCGCAAAATATTCCAGGCTATACTGACCATGTGGTAGTTCCAGATCGCTTGACTCCTGGGTCATCCAACCCCCTTCTCCATTGGGAATTACGGGGATTTCTATAAACCCGCCGGTATCTCCGTTTTGTCCAGCTACCCAGGCATCCTGGGCATCTTTTAAGGCAACCCGCACTTTTGTCGGGGCCCCATCGGAACAGGCAGGAACATCTCCAGAAATAGGATCTGCATTAGGTACCCCGCTGGAAACAAAATCATTTAAAACAGCCCCAAATGACAAAGGAGCTGTTAGTGGCGCCTCTTCCTCAGGCAGTCCAATAAGTTTATTTTCATCTTCCTTACTACACCCACAAAATAACAAAGCGGTTGCCGCTATACATACCAGGTAAATTTTAATGATTTTCATGTTGAATAATTTTAAATTAATATATAATAGAATGGTTAATAGAAACTGGAATAATGCTTATAATTCATTTTTAAGTCTGTAAATCCCGTGACATCCCTTTCTATGAGGGTAACTGCAGGGAATTATAGGGTCATCTTGATTTAATTTGATATTTAAATCAAAAATCAGCTTGAACTGAAGAACCTTTTCTCTTCAAAATTGAAAATAAATAAAGTTGATCCTACGGGTTTTTAAAAAATGGGGTAATGCATTTGGGGTGTTTGTGAGGGACACTTTTAAAAAAGATACAATCAGGGGACTATATACTTTTACTTAAACTAAACTAAACATTTTAACTCGATTAATATATGGAGGAAATCCCCCTAATTTCCTAAAAGTCAATAAATCATACTGTGGTATCCTAAAGATGAATTGTCGTTTTACAGGAGATAAATTTGAATTATAGCATCTTGCGGGATGTTCTTTACAAATTGAATTCATTTTGTTTAAAATAATACACTGCTATCCGAAAGTAAGAAAATAAAAATGTCTGAGAATCCCTTATTTTTGTTTTGAGAAAAAAAATAATCAAATGGGACTCTTCAGACGTATCAAAAATAACAAAAAGCCAGTACTTCGCCAAATTATAGATCTGGTTCCACGATGGATGCTTGATTCTTGCACCAAACAATTTAAAACCGATAAAGGCTGCAGTAAGTATAAGACCTATGACCAGTTTGTAGCTTTAACTTTCGGAAAGCTAAATAAATGGTATGCCTTGAGTGATATCTCTACT
>JBGSWA010000239.1:0-20466 GCA_041752645.1 Gillisia sp.
GCCAAACTGGAATATCCCTGTTGTGATTCCCCTGTTAATTCTTTCCTATAAATATTTAAAGGAAAAATTTATTCTGCGACAATGGATTGTGGTTTTAGGGGGGATCACCTTTGCCATTAGCCTGTTTTTAAGGGGTTCCCTGGCGGATGAGCTACTGTTCAAAGAGGTTTCCACACATGTAAAGATCAGGAATGAATTTCATAACTGGGATTCCTGGGCCTGGGAAATCGCCGGGAAGGCACAGGGAAGGCCCGTAGTTTTTTTAAACTCCTATCAAAAGGCCTCCAAGTATAGCTATTATTCTGATAATGTAGCCCACAGTTACAACGGAGTGGGGTACAGGAAAAATCAATTTGACCTTTGGAATACAGAAGCTGAAATTCAGGGAAGCGATGTACTTATTGTATCGGGAAGGGCTTTGCCGGATTTTTCCCTTTTAAAAACCGCCCTTGGGGATTTTTATATTGCCGAATTAAAAAATTTCAGGTCTTATAACAGGGTTGAAATAGAGGTGTTAAATGATCAGTGGACCCTTGAAGCGGACAAAACATATCCCTTGAGCGTGCAGCTGACCAACAACTTTCCTTTTGCGGTAAATTTTCAGGAGAATAAAGATTTTTCAGTAGAAATTGTTGTTTCTTTAGTTAAAAATAAGGAACTTATTCAAGAACAAAGCTTTCCTTTAAGATTTGACAAGGGCAGTTTGCATCCAGGGGAGCGCTTTATACAAATTATACAATATAAAGCCCCACATCAAAAGCAGCGCTACCATTTTTTTGTCTCTTTAAAAAGCAATAACCTGGAACCGGGCTTAAACTATAAAAACAAGGATCTAATAGTAGAATAATTACCGATGGAGATATTTGCCTGGCAATTCATTAAATTCGCCCTTGTGGGCACTTCCGGGCTCGTTATAGATTTTGGAATTACCTTTCTGCTCAAAGAAAAATTTTTCTTTAATAAATATTTTGCCAATAGTATCGGATTTTCCTTCGCAGTGATCAACAACTATTCCCTCAACAAATACTGGACTTTTCACGACCTCAATCCTGATGTATTCACACAGGCCGGGAAATTTGTAATTATAGCCATCCTAGGTTTAATTCTCAATAACCAGGTGATCTATATTTTCAGCCATAAAAAACAATGGAATTTTTATGTAGCCAAAATCTTTGCAATTGGGATCGTGGTCTTGTGGAATTTTTCGGCCAATTATTTTTATACCTTTTCGCCCTAATTCAGTCGGTTTCAGTTCAAAAATATACGTGATTGAGTTTTCGATTTAATCTTTACTCTTAAATTTTTATTCCTTCTCAAAAAAATCATTTATTACAAGGAATTGTTTCCGGGAAATTAATACTATTTCCAATCGGACTTTATTTTTTTTGCATTTTAAATCAGAAAAAAAGAAAAAGTCATTATTAAATCCGGGGAAATTTGTAAATTCTGCTGAGTTTTAAAATTAAAAAATATATGGCTGATTTAATAAGGATTTATGAAGAAAATCCTAATCCCAAGGATATTAGAAAAGTGGTGGAGGTTCTTCGAAACGGAGGGTTGATAATTTATCCCACCGATACTGTTTATGGCCTGGGGTGTGATATAACCAACACCTCCGCATTAGAAAAAATTGCTCAAATTAAAGGTGTGAAATTGGCCAAGGCCAATTTTTCTTTTATATGTGAGGACCTGAGCAATCTTTCAGATTATGTAAAACAGATTGACACCCAAACTTTTAAGATTTTAAAGAGGAGCCTCCCCGGGCCCTATACCTTTATACTTCCGGGAAACAGCAATTTACCCAATGTTTTTAAAAAGAAGAAGACCGTGGGGATCAGGGTTCCGAACAACAATATTTGCAGGGCAATTGTAAAGGAATTGGGCAATCCAATTGTATCCACCTCGATCCGGGACGATGATGAGGTGATTGAGTATACCACGGATCCTGAACTGATCCTGGAAAAATGGTTTAAACTGGTAGACCTTGTGATAGATGGAGGTTATGGTGACAATATTCCTTCCACCGTAATAGATTTAACCGAGACTACCCCTGAAGTTGTTAGAATAGGAAAGGGAAGTATAGATATTATGTAGCAATCAATGGAAATGCGGGTTTAAAAATAGAGAGAGATGCAGGTTAAAAATAAAAAGCCCCGCAATTGCGGGGCTTAAAAAATTATTATGGAGCTGAATTATTATTTAGCTTCGTCCATACCTTCTTCGATCAAACTGTAAAATTGATCCAATTTAGGTAGAATGACAATTCTTGTTCTTCTGTTTTTTGAACGACCCTCAGCGGTTTCATTTGTAGCAAGAGGAATATAGTAACTTCTTCCTGCTGCAGTCATACGCTCGGGTGGAACCCCAAATTCATTTTGAAGAATTCTTACAACAGAGGTAGCGCGTTTCACACTTAAATCCCAGTTGTCTTCAATAACAGCAGTTTTCATGGCCTGATCATCTGTATGACCTTCAACCATAAATTCTATTTCCGGTCTGTTTTTTACAACAGTTGCAACTTTTCCCAATACTTCTTTCGCACGGTCAGTTACATGCCATTTTCCACTATCAAATAACATTTTATCTGAGATAGATACATATACTACACCTTTCTCTACATTGATCTGGATGTCTTCATCGCTCATATTTCCAAGAACGCCTTTTAAAGAGGTAACCAGTGCAAGGGTTACAGAATCTTTTTTGGTAAGGGCATCTTGCATGCGTTGTATTTTCAAATCTTTTTCTTTGATGCTCTCTAAGGATCTCTCAAGGTTTTCAGACTCCTTTTTTGAGAGTGTTACCAAACCTCCGACATTGTTTAACAAGGCAGCATTTTGATTGTTAAGGGTATGGATTTGTGTCCCCAATCTTTCTTTCTCATCTAAACAAGAATTCAATTTAACAGTAGCAGTGTTTAATTGATCACTGGTTTCTTTCTGTAGGGTTTCCAGCTCAGCATATTTCTTCTGTGAAACACAGGAAGAAAGCAGAAGTGCCGCAGTCGCTGATAAAAGCAAAATTTTCTTCATAATTGGTATTTTAAATTTAATTGTTATAATTCACAAAAATATCAAAAATAGTACCGAAAAACTATTTTTTTTCCGGGAAACCTTATAAATCAGAATAAATAGTTATTCCTTTCAAAAAATGCCTCCAGGCAACCGAGATTCTTGTGAAATATCCCGGATTCTTCGGTAATTTTTGTCGCTTTTTCAGCATTTTGGGAAGGAGATGGTAGAAACTCAGGTGAGCCGTAAAAATTGCGGTGAAATGTCGAGGTTTTAATTCGAACAAAAATTTAAAAGCAGCAAGGCCATCCAGGATCAATCTTACGGAGATCACCCAGAAAATCTTATTTGAAGGCACATTTTTTACCAGGTTAAACAAGCTGTTCCGGAAGTTGTAAAAGGTTTTTTTGGGGTTCTGGCTGCTCAGGGTAGCTCCGCCAATGTGGTAGACAACAGCCTTGGGGGTGTATTTTATCCGATACCCATAATTGTGCAGCCGCCAGCAAAGATCAATTTCTTCCTGGTGGGCGAAATAATCTTCATCCAGGCCACCCACCTCATAAAAGATCTCTTTACGAATTGCCAGACAAGCACCACTTGCCCAAAAAATAGCGATCTCATCCTCATACTGGCCTTCGTCTTTTTCGATGCTGTTAAAGATCCTGCCCCTGCAATACGGATATCCAAACTGATCGATAAAACCTCCGGCCGCCCCCGCATATTCAAAGTGATCCGGTTTTTTATAGTCCAAAATTTTAGGTTGCACCGCAGCTACCTCAGGCTCGTTTTTAAAAAGCGATAGGATCGGCTCCAGCCAGTATGGAGTGACCTGTACATCAGAGTTCAATAAAATAAAAACATCCTCAGAAAGAGTGGAGAGTGCGTCGTTATAGCCTTTGGAATAACCTCCGTTAACCCTGTTTTGAATTACCATAGCCTGCGGATAATTTTCCCTGACAAAATCTACCGAGGCATCGGTAGAAGCATTGTCGGCTATATATACGGTTGCTTCGGGGGAATATTTTAGTACATCGGGCAAAAACTGTTTCAAGAGTTCAATTCCATTCCAGTTCAATATAACGACTCCTATTGTGATCAATTATTTTATTTTTAAAAATTATGCCGGAAGCAATTGGGAACAAAAGTAAACAGAATAATCAGATTCCGGAGGTGCCCCATCAAACTTAACAAAAAACCCGGGGAAACTTATGGCTCTCTTAGAAAGGAAGGAAGTTCTTTTAAAAACAGGTATTTTTCATGGAGATAATCCAATTGGCAAAAAAAGTGGTCCACCCCGTTGGTGACCATTAAATATTCTGCCTTTAAACTCATATTGTATCGCGCTATTTGATCAAAAGTAGCCTGGGTTATCGCAATAGAAGGTGCCTTGCATTCCACAATGAGGTGGATCCCACCCTTGGAATTATAGACCACCACATCATAACGTTTGATGAGTTTTCCCAATTTCAGCTGCCTTTCGACATTTATAAGGCTCCTGGGGAAGTGTTTTTCATGGATCAAAAATTGCACCGTGTGAAATCTCACCCATTCCTCGGGAGTGAGAATTACAAACTTTTTCCTGATTTCATCAAAAGCAGCTATTTTATTTTCGCTATTTTTGAAGCGAAAGGAATAGTTGGGAAAATTCAATTTTTGCATAGCCTCAAAATAACGAAATAATAAAGGTTATACAGAAAATTATCACAGGAAATAAAAATGGTGTATAACCCATCTGAAAAACACGACTGGACTTTATGAAATCAGCGTACAAGTCGGAAACACTATTTTTAGATTTTTTTGCTTTTTCAATTTCGACAATTTAGTGGTCGCAGGTCACGGATTTCAAAAGAAAACTCAAAAAACCCCTAAACGACAAATCCAACGGGCTGAACAGATAAAAAAGGAATATTATAAAGGCAAAGAATAAAAACCTAAAAAGTCTTGACCAGTTTGTCAATGAAAAAATTGGCAAAAGAGGAACTGAAAAACGTGAAGTATTTGAAAAGGAATATGACACCTACTCGGAGTTTTAATTCAGCAAGCAAGAAAAGATAAGGTGCTCATACAAGAACAGCTTGCCGAATTACCAGGCACCAATACATCGTATCTCTCTAAATTGGAAAGAAACTTGAAAGAGATCCGTTTTTCTGCCTTGCAAAGGATTATAAACGATGGATTGGAGGACATCTTGAAATTTACATTAGACTGGTATAAAAAAGTGCCAAAGCGCAACAATGGCTATAAATAATTTCTTGTTTTCGCCTACTTTGGGAATTTCTAATCGGCTGCTGCACATTCACGCAAAACCTTATATGCGATTTTAGGAACTGACACCTCACAGGAACCTGAAATACTTTGAAATTTTAGTTTCACTATAGAGAAACTTTTGTACCTTTGATCTGTGGACAAAAATCAGAAACACAGAAAAATTACGTTTTTTAAGAATTACTTTCAGAACTTCTTCGACGGACAGCCAAAAAAAATAAAAGCGAAAATCATTTGGACTTTTGAATTGATCGAAGACTTGCAAAGAGTTCCGGAAACCTATTTAAAACACATTGCAAACACATTGCAAACACAGACGGACTTTACGAAATCAGGGTTCAGCTTGGGAGCAATATTTTTCGTATTTTCTGCTTTTTTGACCGAGGAAAATTAGTTGTTTTAGCCAACGCATTCCAAAAGAAAACGCAAAAGACACCGAAAAAAGAAATTGAACAAGCACTTAAAATAAAATCGGAATATGAAAACGAAAAATAAGAACTTGACAACTCTTGAAGAGTTCAAAGAAAAAAACTACGGAAAACGTGGGAAAAAAGAGCGTGAAGAACTTGAGGCAGGATACGAAAACTTCAAAATTGGTGCGCTAATCCACGACACACGTTTAGAAATGGGAATGACACAGGAACAACTTGCAGAGAAAGTTGGAACAACAAAATCCTACATTTCAAAAATTGAGAATAACATTAAAGAAGCGCGTATTTCGACACTTCAGAAAATCATTGAACTTGGTTTTGGTGGACGTTTAGAACTAACGATAAGAATCTAACAGCAACTCACCGTAGAAGAAAAACCATAAATAACAGCAACTACCCAAAAGTAGCGGTTCAGTGGTTAAATCAAGCTTTGTTAATCTATAAAAGTTAGTGCCTGGTTGACAGTGAATTGCTTCCAAGTTGCCACCTTCGGGTAGCGGCAAAACCTTATCAACACGTCCCTAAATTCCGGGCAATATAAGATTTATAATTAATCAAGTTTCCCTGTTTCAAAGTTGTCCTTGTGCCGTTATAAAATTTCTCCGTAAGCATCTAGGATAACCTTGAGCGACTGAAGAAATAACATATTAAGACAATAGAGGACTAATTAAATAACTAAAAAAGAGATAGATTTATAGCCTGTTATTTTCGATACAAATTCCCATTAAATTTTTAAAGCCAAAATGGAACAAGCAATTCAGATAGTTACAGCCATAAAGAAAGGCCAGGTAAAACCCATTTATTTTTTGATGGGGGAGGAGCCTTATTACATCGATAAAATTTCCGATTTTATTGAAGACAGCTTGTTGGCTGAGGAGGAAAAGGGATTTAACCAAATGGTGTTATATGGACGCGATACCAGCATCGAGGAAATAATAAGCAATGCAAAACGCTATCCCATGATGGCCCAGCGGCAGTTGATCATTGTCAAGGAAGCACAAGACCTCTCGCGGACCATCGAAAAACTGGATGCCTATCTCGGGCATTTGCAGCCCTCGACCACCCTGGTTTTTTGTTATAAATACAAGAAAATAGACAAGCGAAAAAAACTTTATAAATCCCTGGCCAAAGCGGGAGTGCTCTTTGAAAGCAAGCGAATGTACGAAGATCAGATAGCGGGGTGGATCCAGAAGACCCTAAAATCCAGGGATTACAGTATTTCTCCCATTGCTGCGCAGATGCTGGTGGAATTCTTGGGGCTGGATTTGAGTAAAATCGACAATGAATTGCAAAAACTGCAGTTGATTGTCCCAAAGGGCAGCCTGATCACCCCGGAGCTGATCGAGGAAAATATTGGCATCAGCAAAGATTTCAATAATTTCGAATTTCGAAAAGCAATTGGGATGAGGGACACCCTAAAGGCCCACCGCATTGTGAATTACTTCGCGCAAAACTCCAAAGACAACCCAATGGTGGTTACCGTGACGCTTCTTTTTGGATATTTTTCACAGATCCTGCAATATCACGGTCTTGTCGATAAATCTAAAGGAAATGTGGCTAAAATCTTAAAAGTAAACCCTTTCTTTGTCAAGGATTTTGTGGTGGGAGCCAGGAATTATCCCATGAGAAAGGTGAGTCAGATCATCAGCCTTTTAAGGGAAGCAGATATGAAAGGAAAAGGAGTGGGCGCCGCCAATGTGCCGCAGGGAGATCTGCTCAAAGAACTCGTGGTAAAAATAATGAATTAAATGGGAAAATTCAATTCATGGGTGAATGCTGCAAGATTGAGGACCCTGCCCTTATCGGTATCCGGTATCCTGGTGGGGACTGTACTTGCTGCCTATCAGGGCTATTTTAATATCGCGATTTTTAGCCTGGCCCTTGGCACCACCTTAGGCTTTCAGATTTTATCCAATTTTGCCAACGATTATGGAGATGGCATCAAAGGCACCGATAACCAGAATAGGGTGGGCCCGGCAAGGGCCCTGCAAAGCGGACTTATATCTCCAAAGGAAATGAAGCAGGGAATGGTGGCCGCCGCTGCCGTAACGCTTTTTATGGCAATCCTGCTTATTTATACCGCCTTTGGAGAAGAAAATTTTTATTTTGCAATCCTCTTTTTTTCCCTGGGGGTGGCTGCCATCATCGCTGCAATTAAATATACCGTTGGAGGCAGTGCATACGGATATCGCGGGTTGGGGGACCTCTTTGTATTTATATTTTTTGGTCTGGTAGCCGTTTACGGCTCTTATTTCCTGTATACTCAGGCGCTGAATTGGACGATTTTATTACCCTCCAGTTCCATAGGTTTTCTAAGTGCAGGAGTTTTAAATCTGAACAATATGCGCGATCGGCTTACAGATAAAATGGCAGGAAAGAATACCCTGGTGGTGAAAATGGGAGCCAACCGGGCTAAAAACTACCATTATATTCTAATCCTCGGAGCTATCTTGTGTTTCATTGTGTTTTCGGTTTTAACGGCCCGGGATTTAAACGATTTTATCTATGTTTTAGCCTTTATCCCACTCTTGCTGCATTTAAAGAGGCTTGTGCAGAATGAAGATCCCACGCTTTTAGATCCGGAATTAAAGATCCTGGCGCTCACCACGTTTTTGATCTCGTGCCTGTTCGGGTTGGGAATTCTTATTTGAAGCCATAGGCTTCAGTTTTTAAAAATATTTACCAACAGAATTGAGTGCGTTCATTTTTCGTTTCTTATTTTTATTAAAAATCAATCTCTATCTACATGAAAATTACTTTTTACGGCCATAGTTCTTTCGGAATTCAAATTGGAGAGCTTCATATTTTAATAGATCCATTTATCACGGGAAATAAATTGTCAAAAGATAAAATCGACATTGAGGATTTAAAAGCCGATTATATTCTGCTTACCCACGCGCATCAGGATCATGTGCTGGATGCCGAGGCAATTGCAAAAAACACAGGCGCAGTAATAGTCAGTAATTTTGAGATCACCTCCCACTATGAGGCCAAAGGCATTGAAATTCATCCCATGAACCACGGGGGAAGCTGGGATTTTGAATTTGGCAGACTCAAATATGTAAATGCCATCCACTCCAGCTCATTTGCCAGCGGGGAATATGGGGGCCAACCTGGCGGCTTTGTGATTGAAAGTGAACATAAGAATATTTACATCTCCGGGGATACCGCGCTGACTATGGACATGAAACTGATCCCGGAGAGCATCAATTTGGACCTGGCTATTTTGCCTGTGGGCGATAATTTTACAATGGGGATTGAAGATGCCATCAGGGCAAGTGATTTTGTAGCCTGTGACAAGATCATTGGATGCCATTTTGATACCTTCGGATATATAGAAATTGACCATGAGGAAGCCAAACGCAAATTTTATGAAAAAGGGAAGGATTTAATGCTGCTTGAAATAGGGGAAAGCATCGAATTATAAATATCTTTCCAGTGTTAAACCCTGGAATAAGATCACATACCTAAATGAAGGCAACCTGCAAGAAGTATATTTTAAATTTTAAACGCCCCAGCGGAACCTCCCGGGGCGTTCTCAAACTTAAGGAATCCTGGTTTTTAATTCTTGAAAATCAAGGGTATCTCGGGATAGGGGAATGCGGGATTCTGCGCTCCCTGAGCATAGATGACAGGCCTGATTACCAGGAGAAGCTGCAATGGGTTTGCAAAAACATCGCCTTGGGTCCAATCAAACTTTGGGAAGAGCTCACAGACTTTCCATCAATTCAGTTTGGGGTGGAAATGGCATTTAAATCCCTGGAAGCGAAGGATCCCTTTGTCCTTTTTTCTTCTGAATTCACCAAGGGAAAGGCTGCTATCCCGATCAACGGCCTGGTTTGGATGGGAGAAAAGTCATATATGAAAACCCAGATCTCGGAAAAAATAGAAGCGGGTTTTAATTGTATCAAACTGAAGATTGGCGCGATAGATTTTAATTCCGAATTGGACCTGCTGAGGTATATCCGCAGGGAGTTTTCTTCAGAAGAAATCGAATTAAGAGTGGATGCCAACGGGGCTTTTGAACCGGAGGAGGCCCTGGAAAAGTTGAAACAGCTCAGCAAGTATCAGATTCACAGCATAGAGCAGCCAATTAAACAGGGACAATCTGAGGCGATGGCAAATTTGTGCAGCCAGAGTCCAATTCCAATTGCCTTGGATGAAGAATTAATTGGAGTGAGGGATGTAACTAAAAAGCAGAAACTGCTACAAATGATCAGGCCACAATTTGTGATCTTTAAGCCCAGTTTAATTGGAGGTTTCCGGGGTACCCAGCAATGGTTGGACCTGGCCGAAAAACTAAAGATTGGTTGGTGGGTGACCAGTGCTTTGGAAAGCAATATAGGCCTGAGTGCAATTTCTCAGTGGAGTTTTACAAAAGATTCCCCCATGCCCCAGGGGTTGGGTACCGGCGGGCTTTATACAAATAATTTTGAAAGCCCCTTGCAGGTGGAAAACGGAAAAATTAGATACAATCCCGAGATTTTGTGGAATTTTAATATATAAAAAATATACATGTTTATACAACAGGCTTTTAAATTTAAATATGATTTCTGGAGATACCTCATAGGGGTCGTGATAATTATTATAGCGGTAATCGCGGGACAGGTCCCTCTTGGGATAGCTGTTTTACTGGAGGGTGGCTATGAGATGGTAAATATGACCGAAATGGAAATGCTCCAGTTGTTGGATTCCAACCTATCCTTGTTTCTGATCTTATTGTCATTTGCGGCAGGCCTGGGAGCACTGTTTTTTGTTGTTAAGGTGCTACACGCTCAGCCCATAACGGCCCTGACCACCTCCAGGAAAAAAATGGATTGGGGCAGGTTCTTTTTCGCCTTTGGGCTGGTGGCTATTTTTGCCATTGCCACCACTCTTATTGATTATTATTCGAATCCGAAGGATTATGTTCTGAATTTTCAGCCAGAGCCATTTTTTATAATGCTGGTAATTGCGGTAATTATGATCCCCTTGCAAACCAGTTTTGAGGAATACTTGTTCCGCGGGTATTTAATGCAGGGGATTGGCACCCTTTTTAAAAACCGATGGGCTCCGCTGATACTCACCTCCCTTATTTTTGGAGGCCTGCACTTTTTTAATCCCGAGGTGACCAAACTGGGTAACATTATTATGTTTTACTATATAGGGACCGGGTTTCTGCTGGGAATAATGACCTTGATGGACCAGGGAATGGAGCTTGCCCTAGGTTTTCATGCCGGGAATAACCTGATCACAGCCGTTTTAGTAACCGCAGACTGGACCGCATTTCAAACAAATTCAATCTTAAAGGACATTTCAGAGCCTTCTGCAGGTTGGGATATTTTGATTCCAGTAATGGTGATGTACCCCTTATTTCTGTTTATAATGGCCAAAAAATACGGCTGGAAGGATTGGGGCAACAGGCTCCTAGGGAAGGTGGAAAAACCTGAAATGTTAAAATCTTCCGAATTGATATAAATTTTTTAAATATTTTGTTAAATTTAGAAATTATTATGAAATCGAGTTTTATTTAGAGCAAGATGAATGAAAAATTTGATGTTCCGGAACCACACCCAGATTTTAAACTAAATAAAATCCATTTAAACAATGCCGATCTAAGCCAGGTAGCCTATAATTTTATCAAGGAAGAAGAGCCTTATAAATCCGATATCGGAGATTTTATTTTGGATTGGTTGAAACCCGTAGCCCTTCTGGAGGTTCACACCTCCGGTTCAACCGGGAAGCCGCAGAAAATAAAGATCAAAAAGGAGCATATGATCAATTCTGCTCTGGCATCCGGGAAATTTTTTAAAATGCCGGAAAAGTCCACTGCCTTGATGTGCCTCCCTGCCCGGTATATCGCCGGAAAAATGATGCTGGTAAGGGCGATGACCCTTGGATGGGAACTCGATCTGGTGCCGCCCTCCGCAACTCCTTTGGATCAGGTTTTTAAAACCTACGATTTTTGTGCGATGACCCCTTTCCAATTGGACAACTCCCTTGGCAGGTTACACCTGATAAAAAAGCTGATCGTGGGGGGGGGAGCCGTATCGCCAAAACTGCAGTTATTAATCCGGGAGCTGAAAACCAAGGTATATGAAACCTTTGGAATGACCGAAACCGTCTCTCATATCGCTGCCAGACGTATAAATCCTAAGAAAAAAAAGAAGAAACCTATCCCGTTTAAGGTATTTCCAAATGTTAATATCTCTCAGGACGAGAGAGGCTGCCTGGTGATCAAGGCACCCAAAATAGCTGAGGGAAACCTGGTTACCAATGATGTAGTCGAGATACTTACCTATAAAAAATTTATCTGGAAGGGTAGAATCGACAACCTGATCAATTCCGGAGGGATTAAATTGTTTCCCGAAGAAATTGAACGCAAGCTGAGTAAGGTCATTGATTATCGGTTTTTTGTTACCGGTCTTCCGGATGAAGCCCTGGGCGAAAAACTGGTGTTATTTGTCGAGGCAGGTTTTTCTGAGGAATTGCTTGCCGAGATTCAGGAAAAAGTACACTCGCTTAAATCCCTGGATAAATATGAAATTCCCAAAAAAATATACCTGGTTCAAAAATTTGAAGAAACCCCTACCGGTAAGATCCATCGTGACAATACCGTGAAGGGGAGAATGAAATAACAGGATTTTATACATTGCCAAATGAGCTATTTCAACTATTTGAGACGCTGATCCTGAAATTTTTAATATCCCTTTTTTATCATATAATCTGCAGAGTGCATCCCTGATCCGTAAAAAATATAAAAAAGCGAAACCATTAGAACCACAATTGCCTGTAATAGGTTTCCCGCACTAAACTCTCCCACTATATTGATGAGGATCGCACCCAGGAGAATGGGGATATGAACTGAGATTGCCAGCCGGGTAAGTAATCCAAATGCTATCAGAAATCCCCCTACCAGATGTGTGGGAGCTACCTAATGTATGGTCAAGATTGCCCCTCCAAAACCTTTAAGAGGTTCATTCAATTCAATTAAGTTTTGCTCTGGGAAATAAAATCCAAACCTTTGATAAAAAAGAATACCCCCAAGGCGACCCTTAATAGATCTAGGGAAAAATAAGTATCTGCATATGCCGAATTATCAAGTGATTTAATACCTTTCATAACTCAGGAATTTGTATTTAATTTTCTGATAATTTGTGAAAAATTAAAATTAAATTTGAAATTTTTGTAAAATCTCCTTAGAACCATAAATAAGTGATATTGGTGCGACCCCCCTTTTCTGATATAGGCAGAGTAGGACTCCAATCCCTGAATTAATTGCACGTAGCTCCAATAATAAAATGGGACTGGAAGTCCTTCCTGAAGGTAATTGGCAAACACTTTTAAATCAAAAAAATAAAATTGGTAAAAGATAAAACAGATATAATTGAATTGAGTTCTAAGGTACTGGAGGGGGTCACAAAGGCACTTCAGATCCTGGTGGAAACCTCTGCTGCCAATAATGAAGATTTGATTGTTGGTGATGCCCAGGGCAATTTTAAATCTGTTCCTGCTAAAGAATTATTCAAAGAACTTCAGAGTTGGAAAAAAGAGAAAAGAAATCCGTACCAGGGCTTCTGGAGTGGGAGCCAAGCCTGATCGTTGTTGGGAAGACTTTATACTATTTTTGTATTAATGGTTTAATTTAGGCAATAAAATCCTGCTCGTTTAAAACCAAATAGAAATAAATTAGCAGTTAAAACCCTACTTTTCGATTTTTGAAGCGATGTAAAATTTGAGGTCGTTTATCCTGATGTCCTCCGGCGAGCTTAGGTCCTGGTAAATTTTCTGCCATCCATTGGTGGGGATCAACCTGATTTCCTTTCCCCGGATAAAAACATCCACGGGCATTTTAAAATTTTTGACATCGGTTTCCCAGCGGTACCAGATCCCGTCTTTTTCCTTTTTTAATTGCAGCTCTGGCAGGTTGGGATACCTTAGATACTGATCGAATACAGGCTGAAGATCAAGCTCAATGGCCTGGTTGAAAAATGTTTCGACAGTTTTGGTGTCTATTATTTGATGCTTATGGGTTTGGGTATATTCCTTCAGTGTTTTCCACCATAAGGCATCGTCGTTATAGATGCTTCTAAGGGTATTCAGCAAATTAGCCCCCTTGTGGTACATATCTCCGGATCCCTCGCTGTTGACTCCATAATCTCCTATAATGGTTTCCCGATTTTCAATTCCCCCACGGATCCCTTTAAGATATTCCAAGGCTTCCTTTTTTCCCCAACGGCACTCGATATATACCGCCTCAGAATAGGAGGTAAAAGCCTCATGGATCCACATATCGGCGATGTCCCTGGCTGTAATGCTGTTTCCAAACCATTCGTGCCCGGATTCGTGAATGATGATGAAATCCCATTTTAATCCAATCCCCGTGGCCGATAGGTCCGAGCCTAAATATCCCATCATATACTTATTTCCGTAAGCAACTGCGCTCTGATGTTCCATTCCCAAATAAGGGGTTTCAACCAGTTTGTAGCCATCTTCCACAAATGGATATTCTCCGAATTTATCGTAAAAACAAGCCATCATCGGTTTTACCTCCTCAAACTGTTTTTTGGCTTTTTCCAGATTGTATGGAAGTACGTAATAATCAAGGTCGAGATCCCCAAAGGAATCTTCAAAATGAACATAGTTTCCTATATTTAAAACCACGTTGTAATTATTAATGGGGTTAGAAACCTGCCAGCTCCATCTGTTATACCCCTGACCTAAATCTTGGCTTCCCAGAAACCTGCCATTGGAGATATTCATAAGCCCGTAGGGCACTGCGATCTCGATCAATACCTCCTCCGGCTCATCACCTTGATGGTCTTTGTTGGGATACCACAGACTCGCGCCGGTTCCCTGAACGGCCACTGCGATCCATGGGTTTCCATCTTGGTCCTTCTCAAAGACAAAGCCGCCATCCCAGGGAGCATTTGCTGCTACAATTGGAGTTCCTGAATAATAAAATTGGACAGAATCAATCTCCCCTTTTTTTAAGGGCTCCTTAAAACTGACAAAAACAGCATTGTGTATTCGTTTATATTTCAAAGACTTCTTCTGGTGTATAATGGAATCCACCTTCATATTTTCAAACAGATCAATTTGAATTACAGGTAAATCCTGTTCAGTTTTAAAACTGATGGTATTGAAGCCCGAGATGAATTTTTCTTCCGGCACTACTTTTACCTGCAGGTGATATTTCAGGACATCATAAGCCCGTTCTGCCCGGAGCGAACCCCGCAGGGAATCCCCCTGGGTGTATTGGCCTTTTTTACCTCCTAAAACTTGACAAAATGCCGGGTTCAACCCCAGGGAAAGGAGGATAATGAATAGGCTGAGGCCTTTTTGAGAATGTGTCATAGATCAGGTTTGAATTACTCCTAAATTAAAATCTTTTGTAATAGGGGAGTGGTTCGCGGCCTGAATTCCGGAGGAGATCCACCGGCGGGTGTCCAACGGATTTATAATAGCATCCGTCCATAACCGGGCAGCAGCATAATAAGGGGATCTTTGGTCATCAAATCTGGCCTTGATTTTGTCGAAAACTTCTTTTTCCTTTTCATCATCCACCTTTTCTCCTTTTTTCGCCAGTGAAGCGGTTTCTATTTGTGCCAGGACCCGGGCAGCCTGTGTGCCACCCATAACGGCCAGTTCGGCACTGGGCCAGGCAACAATTAGCCTTGGGTCATAAGCCTTGCCGCACATGGCATAATTTCCCGCCCCATAGGAATTCCCTATGATTACTGTGAATTTTGGCACCACCGAATTGCTTACCGCGCTCACCATTTTTGCCCCATCTTTTATTATTCCTCCCTGTTCACTTTTACTTCCTACCATAAAACCCGTAACGTCCTGTAAAAATACCAACGGAATCTTCTTTTGGTTACAATTGGCGATAAACCGCGTAGCTTTATCGGCTGAATCCGAATAGATCACGCCTCCAAACTGCATTTCCCCTTTTTTTGTCTTGACAATCTTGCGTTGATTCGCGACGATCCCCACAGCCCAGCCGTCTATACGTGCATAGCCGGTAATGATGGTCTGACCATAGCCTTCCTTGTATTCCTCAAATTCAGAAGCATCGATCAGACGTAGGATGATCTCCCTCATATCATACTGGTCGGTACGCTGTTTAGGCAGGATGCCAAATATTTCCTCCGGGTCTTCCTTAGGTTTTACAGCTTGCTTGCGGTTAAATCCTGCCTTCTGGAAATCCCCCATTTTATCAAAAATATTTTTGATGGTTTGCAGGGCGTCCTTATCGTCTTTTGCTTTATAATCGGTAACCCCGCTTATTTCACAATGCGTGGTTGCGCCGCCCAAGGTTTCATTGTCCACAGACTCCCCAATAGCGGCTTTTACCAGGTAAGAGCCGGCAAGGAAAATACTGCCGGTTTTTTCCACGATCAAGGCCTCATCGCTCATAATTGGCAAATAGGCGCCCCCTGCAACGCAACTTCCCATCACTGCCGAGATTTGGGTGATCCCCATGCTACTCATCACGGCGTTGTTCCGAAAAATTCTTCCGAAGTGCTCCTTGTCAGGAAAAATTTCGTCCTGCATAGGGAGGTAAACCCCCGCACTATCAACCAGGTAAATTATTGGCAGCCTGTTTTCCATGGAAATTTCCTGGGCGCGCAGATTCTTTTTTGCGGTGATCGGAAACCAAGCCCCGGCCTTGACCGTAGCGTCGTTTGCCACGACAATACATTGTTTCCCGGAAACATGACCTATCTTTACAATCACCCCTCCACTTGGGCAACCTCCGTGCTCCAGATACATTTGGTCCCCGGCAAATGCCCCGATTTCGATAGCTTTATCGGGGTCATCCAACAAATAATCCATGCGTTCCCTCGCGGTCATTTTGCCCTGGGAATGTTGTTTTTCTATGCGTTTTTCTCCCCCGCCAAGTTTGATTTTTGCGAATTTATGTCTGAGCGAAGAGATTAAAAGTTTATTGTGATCTTCATTTTTATTGAAGTTGATATCCATATGTACTGTTTTATTTTTCACCTTTAATAATTAACTTTTTTTTATAAATATCGCACAGAATAACCAAGTGGTTTTTCGCAGGCTTTCGTATCTTGGCTAAAATACAAAATCGAGGTAATTTTCTACCGCAATTAAATCAATAAAAAATTCGATATTTGTCAAAATCATGCGGGAGCAATGCACCCTGCATCTCCCTTGAGGTGAATCACGAGGGGAACCGGAGGGAAGGCCGGTGGAGGCACATAACAAAGAACATATATGAGATTAAATAAAAATAGTATTTTTGCCTGGGCCTCATTTTTTTTGCTGTTAATAGGAATCGCTCTGGTCTTGCTCGGGGTGCTTAAATACCCCGATTACGCCATTGGATTTTCTACCGTAGGGATCGGGTTTTTTGTAATGTCCTGGGCCTTTAACGCACTAAAAGGAAGGGTTTAGTGATGGCTGGCAATATGGAAATAAGAAATCAACTTTCAAGGCATTTAAAAGGCGGAGAAGCCTTTATGGCTGTTGATGAACTATTGAAGGAGATTAAATTTGATAAATTGGGGGAGCGGCCCAATAATTTGCCGTATTCTTTTTATGAACTTTTCTATCATATTTGGTTTGCGCAGCGGGATATTTTGAATTATTGCGCTGCGGAGATTTATCAGGAGCAGGGGTGGCCGGAAAATTACTGGCCGGAAAATCCAGCTCCGGAATCTGAAGCAGCGTGGTTCGAATTGCAACAGGCCTTTATTGGTGACAGGCAGAGGCTTTGTGATTTTTTGACGAATCCGGAAAACGATTTAATGACTCCTGTGCGGCAGGGGTCCAATCATTCCTTATTGCGGGAAATCCTACTGGTAATAGAGCACAATGCCTACCACAATGGCCAAATGCTTATTATTCTGAGGCATCTGGGGTTGCACCCTGTCTAAAAACCGCGCGTCAAATCTCAAAATGATTTTTAAAATCAGGATCTTTGCAGAGAAATTTACAGGTTGAATTAAAGAATAAAAGCTTTGTTTAACTCTTTTTTCTCACCGCTAATCAAGTATTGGTGAATTAAAGGGTATTTTCGGAAAAC
This sequence comes from Gillisia sp., assembly GCA_041752645.1. Classification (GTDB taxonomy): domain Bacteria; phylum Bacteroidota; class Bacteroidia; order Flavobacteriales; family Flavobacteriaceae; genus Gillisia. The sequence continues at coordinate 17,742 of JBGSWA010000239.1, forward strand.
ATGCTTTTAAAATAAAAATGCACGTATAACATATTAAAATTAAAAAGATGGCAGACGATAAGAAGGTGATTTTTTCAATGTCCGGATTGACCAAATCCTATCCGGGGGCAAATGTACCTGTTCTAAAGAACATATATTTAAGTTTCTTTTATGGGGCAAAAATCGGTATCCTGGGACTCAATGGCTCGGGAAAATCCACATTGCTCAATATTATCGCTGGGAAAGAAAAAAATTACCAGGGCGACGTGGTGTTTTCTCCCGGGTATACGGTAGGTCTGTTGGAACAGGATCCTAAATTGGACGATGACAAAACCGTATTGGAAATTGTAAAGGAGGGCGTAGCTGAAACGGTTGCTATTCTGGATGAATACAATAAGATCAACGAGCTGTTTGGACTTCCCGAGGTATATGAGGATGCCGATAAAATGAATAAACTGATGGACCGCCAGGCAAAACTCCAGGATCAGATTGATGCCAGCAATGCTTGGGAGCTGGACACCAAACTGGAAATTGCGATGGATGCACTCCGAACACCGGAAGCTGATAAGAAAATTGGGGTGCTCTCCGGGGGGGAACGAAGAAGGGTTGCTTTATGCCGACTCTTATTGCAGGAGCCGGATGTTTTGTTGCTCGATGAACCTACCAACCACCTGGATGCAGAATCTGTTCACTGGCTGGAACATCACCTCTCAGAATATAAGGGCACCGTGATCGCGGTAACTCACGACAGGTACTTCCTGGATAATGTGGCAGGTTGGATCCTGGAACTGGACCGGGGGGAAGGAATCCCATGGAAAGGGAATTACTCGTCCTGGTTGGAACAGAAGTCCAAGCGGATGGCCCAGGAACAAAAGCAGGCCAGCAAGCACCAGAAAACCCTGGAACGCGAACTGGAATGGGCACGACTCTCTCCTAAGGGAAGACAAACAAAGCAAAAGGCGCGTTTGAACAATTACGATAAGCTCCTGAGCCAGGATCAGAAACAATTGGATGAAAAGTTGGAAATTTATATTCCCAACGGACCCCGACTTGGGACTAATGTAATTGAAGCCAAAGGGGTGAGCAAGGCCTTTGGGGATAAATTGCTTTATGAAGATCTTAATTTTAAACTTCCACAAGCCGGGATAGTAGGTGTCATTGGGCCAAACGGGGCAGGAAAAACCACCGTCTTTAAAATGATCATGGGAGAAATTGAACCAGACCTTGGCAGTTTTGAGGTGGGAGAGACCGTGAAAATTGCATATGTAGATCAGGCACATTCAAATATAGATCCCGAAAAATCCATCTGGCAGAATTTCAGTGGTGGCCAGGAATTGATCCTGATGGGAGGGAAGCAGGTAAATTCAAGGGCTTATTTAAGTCGGTTCAATTTTGGGGGAAGCGAGCAAAACAAAAAAGTAAGCATGTTGTCCGGGGGGGAACGCAACCGGCTGCATCTTGCGATGACCCTAAAGGAAGAAGGCAACGTACTTCTACTGGATGAGCCAACCAACGATCTGGATGTGAATACCTTGCGGGCCCTGGAAGAAGGATTGGAAAATTTCGCCGGTTGTGCCGTGGTAATTTCCCACGACAGATGGTTTTTGGACCGAATCTGTACGCATATACTCGCTTTTGAAGGAGAGTCACAGGTTTATTTCTTTGAGGGAAGTTTTTCTGAATACGAGGAAAACAAGAAAAAACGCCTTGGCGGAGATCTCATACCAAAACGTATTAAGTACAAAAAACTGGTGCGATAGCCAGCCGAGAAACCAAACAAAAAACTCCGGAATAGCTCCGGAGTTTTTTTTATAATTTGATTTGGGAGGGAGCCGAAAAAATTCGTTCCTACTTTCTTTGATAGCTAAGTACGAGTTCATCATCTGCAATCCTGGGGTCATCAATTCGTGTTAGAATAAGGTTGGATCCCTTGATCTCAAATGTGTAAGGTTCAGCACCTTCAATATAAAGTATGTTTTCATCCAACTCGAATTTGTAGGTTCCGGATTTGGCTATATAAAAATAAGAATCGGTAGGATTGTCAAAATGCACTCTATTTTCCTGTCCGTCAAATTGCAGAAGGAAATCTTTTAGATCTATGGCATCATCAAAACCGCAATAACAAGCGGCATCGATCAAAAACCATTCTCCGGTCAATTGAGATTCTTCTGATTTATTGTCATCAGTAGAACAGGATACAGAAAATATTATACACAGAGAGAATATCAATTTTTTCATTTGTTAAAAAATAGTCCAAACTTAAAGTTATAAAAAATAATTTTAATACCACCTTTTCTTCTTTGCCTTTGAACCTTCTCCTTTTCTGCCTTGCTTATGTTTGCTGCCCTTCTTTTTGTGTACTACAGGTGCGGCATTTTTATCCAGCGGATACGGATTGTTTTCATCGACAGGAATTTTTTTCCCGATCAATGTTTCAATGAATTTAATGTAATCCTTTTCATCGGCGCTGCAAAAAGAAATGGCATTGCCACTGCTTCCAGCACGTCCGGTTCGCCCAATACGGTGTACATACACCTCTGACATGCTTGGAATATCAAAATTGATCACATAATCCAGGGAATCTATATCCAGACCGCGGGCGGCGAGATCGGTGGCCACAAGAATATGTACCTCCTTGTTTTTAAATTTGTTCAAGGCTGTTGTCCTGTCACTCTGATTTTTATCCCCGTGCAGCGCTTCGGCTTTAAAACCATTTTTGGTGAGGGATTCCAATGCTTTTTCAACC
>JBGSWA010000240.1:0-6551 GCA_041752645.1 Gillisia sp.
ATAATTTAGTCTCAAAGGCTACTTTTGCCCCAAATTTTATTTGATAATGGAATTAATCGATTTTTTGGGATACCTTGGAGCCCTTGTCATAGGTGTTGTACTTGGCCTTATTGGTGGTGGCGGCTCCATTCTCACTGTACCAGTGCTTGTGTACCTGCTTGCCATAAATCCTTTAACTGCAACGGCCTATTCCCTTTTTGTCGTTGGATTTTCATCGCTGGTAGGAGCTGCAAAAAATTTTCAAAAGGACAGGGTAGATTTCAAAACTGCATTTTATTTTTCTGTGCCCGCATTTATTTCGGTTTTTAGTACAAGAAAATTTTTGATACCAGCCATTCCGGAGGAAATCTTTAGCCTTGCAGACTTTACGCTTACCAAAGATATTGGGATCATGCTCCTTTTCGCACTTCTGATGTTGTTGGCCGCGGTGTCCATGATCCTGGATAAAGAGAAATCATTAAAAGACAGGGAAAAAGAAAAGAAAAAAGTCTCTGTGGTCAATTATTTGTACCTTATCCCTTTGGGATTTTTGACCGGGGTCATTACGGGACTGGTAGGAGCAGGGGGCGGGTTTATCATTATTCCTGTCCTGGTATTGCTGGCAAAACTTCCAATTAAAACCGCTATAGGAACCTCCTTGTTCATTATTGCCGTCAATTCATTGATAGGTTTCCTGGGTGATCTTGGAAATATTTGGATAGATTGGCTGTTTCTTCTCATGTTTACCGGGATCTCCATATCGGGCATCATTTTGGGTGTTTACCTCAATAAGATCATCGACGGAGGAAAACTTAAAAAAGGCTTTGGTTGGTTTGTGCTGCTTATGGGGATTTACATTATCTTGAAGGAGATTAGTTTATAGGCGACAAGCGATGCAAATAAAAATTAAGGATCTAAATTATGTGGGGGTGCAGTTGCTGCTTTTTGCAATGTATCTTTTTGAGAGGAAGGACCTGAGGTTTGGTTTGCCGGAATTCATTGATTTTATAATGCTGCCGTTTATGGTAACAGGAATTGCCATTATTGCAGTTTCAATTCTTCAACTCAATAAAAATCTTTCTCCCTTTCCATCTCCAAAGCAAAATTCAGAATTGATCACCACAGGACTGTTCAGCAAGATCCGCCACCCCATATATTCGGGGATCCTGCTTTTGGTTTTTTCCTTTGCACTTTATCAAAACTCGGGCTTTAAAATTCTGATCTCATTTTTTCTGCTGCTCTTGTTTTATTTTAAAACCGGCTATGAAGAAAAGCAATTAATCCTGAAATTTCCTGAATATAAAAATTACAAAAAAGCTGCGGGCAGGTTTTTCCCGAAAATAAAATTTTAACAAAAATGACAGATAGAAAATCACATTGGGAAACCATGTATCAAACCAAAAAGCCTACAGATCTCAGCTGGTATCAGTCCAAACCCATTACTTCCTTAAAATTTATATCTGAACTGGATTTGAAAAAGGACGCTAAAATAATTGATATTGGCGGGGGAGAGAGTTTCCTGGCAGATTTTCTCCTGAGAGATGGATTTTCAGATCTCACAATTCTGGATATCTCAGAGGAAGCCCTGGGTCATACAAAATTGAGGTTGGCAGAAAAGGCAAAACTCTTAAAATGGATTACTGCCGATATAGCCAATTTTGTACCGAAAGAAAAATATGACCTGTGGCATGATCGTGCCGCATTTCATTTTTTAACAGATGAAACCCAGATCCACAATTATTTAAAAACCCTTGAAAATTCCATAAATCCCGGCGGATTTGTAATTCTTGGGACTTTTTCTGAAAAAGGCCCTGTCAAATGCAGCGGTCTGGAGATCAAACAATATTCCATTGCCGCTATGTGCAGTATGCTGTCTGAGAATTTTCAAAACCTTCAGTGTAAAAATATTGATCACGGTACGCCTTCCGGGGCTGTTCAAAATTTTACCTTTTGCAGTTTTAAGAAAAAAAGTTGACTCCCGATCAATCAAAAATAAGATAAATAAGGATAGAATTTTTTATGTTAAATTGGTGTATATTTACTATATTTAAATGAAAAATAAGCTTATAAAGGTGGTATTAATTTGTGTTTTGTGTATTCTGATTATAACTGCACTAGTTTTATTTATTCAATATATAACTACTTAAAATTTCGATTATGAAAAAAAACATGGGTAACACAGACAAAATTATCAGGTTGATAATAGCCGCAGGAATTGCAATCCTCTATTTCACGGGAGTCATCCCCGGAACCATTGGAATTGTACTTTTGATATTGGCCGGGGTATTTGTGCTCACATCCCTGGTGAGCTTTTGTCCACTCTATACACTCTTTGGGATGAACACCTGCCCACGCAAAGAAGTAGGCTAAAGGATCTTTTAACTATTTATTTTGCAGCATTGAAATGGAAGATTTTTGGAATCAAAGGTACCGTGCACCTGAATTTATGTACGGGAAAAAACCCAATGTGTATTTAAAAGAGAAATTGACCAAATTTAAACCGGGCACTATCTTATTTCCGGCAGAAGGTGAAGGCAGGAATGCGGTTTTTGCCGCAAGCTTAGGCTGGAGGGTTTCGGCCTTTGACAGAAGTACTGAGGGCAGGAAAAAGGCCCTCAGTTTGGCAAAAGAGTACCAGGTGGAAATAGAATATGAGACAGCGGAACTTGAGGATATAGGCTATAGGACGGCTGAGTTTGATGCCATTGCCTTGATTTTCGCTCATTTCCCCCCGGAAATCCGAAAGGTTTATTTTCAACACTTTAATTCCTGTCTCAAAAAGGGTGGGATCCTAATTTTTGAAGGTTTCAGTAAAAAGCATCTTGAAAATCAGAAGATCAATCCCAGTGTTGGCGGGCCAAAGGAGCTGAAGTTGCTTTTTTCGGAACAAGAGTTAAAAGAGGATTTTCCCAATTTCGATTTTCTGGAGTTTAAGGAAAGGCAGGTGGAGCTCAATGAAGGACTTTTTCATAAAGGCAAAGGCTCGGTTATTGATTTTGTCGCCCAAAAGAAGTGATCGACAAATTGAGATCTTAAAGCTAATTCACCCGGAATAAATAAAGTTTTTATCTGTAACCTGAGTTACAGATAAAGCCAAACTGAGCTTATATATTTGGCACTTTCAAAATTAGAAAACCAAATTATAATTCCCTTATTATTCCGTCCCATGAAAATCCACCATCATTTTATCCTCATTGCAGTTGTCCTTCTTTCCATTTCCTGTAAATCTGATGCTTCCAATTCTGAATTGCAGGGGGCAACAACAGATAATTTAGTTCCTTCCTTAAAAAATAGCGTGAAAAATATTTCCGCAGCTGAGGTAAAAACATTGATGCGGGATACTCCTGAAATTGAAGTCCTGGATGTAAGAACCCCAGCAGAATATGAAGCAGGGCATTTAAAGAAGTCTGAAAACGTGGATTTTTTCGGTCCGGATTTCAGCAATACCATTAAAAACCTCGATCCGGAAAAAACCTATCTGGTGTATTGTGCGGTAGGAGGCAGAAGTAATCAAGCAGCACGCTCCATGCAAAAACAGGGTTTTCTCAAGGTGTATAACTCGGTGGAAGGCTTCAGGGCACTAAAAAAAGTTGGAATTGAAGTAGTGGAATGAGTTGCTCTTTTTCTTTTAGATTGATCAAACCGGAAAAATGTTTGTCGTGGGAAAATAGGGTTGTCAGAGTTAATGTTCAAGGAAATGACAATTATCATCTTCAACTAATGGTCTAATGCGCTATATTTGTGTGGATATAACGAAAGGTAAATGGTTAGCATTAAGGACGCCATAAAAGCTATTGAAATAAATAGTTTTGAGATATCGGTAGAAATTAAAATTTCTGTGGATACCTCCGGAAACTCAATTTTATTCAGAGACATTTATTCTCCGATAAATATGCCTCCCTTCAGGCAATCAGCTATGGATGGTTATGCACTTAATTTGCACGAGGAGCTCACCTATAAGGTTGTAGGAGAGGTGAAGGCAGGTGAGGGCCATCAGGGCCTTTTAAAAAAGGGGGAAGCTGTCAGGATTTTTACCGGAGCAGTAGTTCCGGATTCTGCAAATGCCGTCATTATGCAGGAAAAGGTGGTCGCAAGGGACAATATAATAACAATTGAAGCTACTCCACCAATTGGAATAAATATTCGGTTATTAGGGGAACAGGTTGAAAAAGGTCAATTGGCCTTAAAAAAAGGAACAAAGTTAAGCCCAGCTGCCATAGGTTTTTTAAACTCCCTGGGTATCACCGAAGTTTCAGTTTATAAAAAACCTGCTATAGCCGTAATCTCAACTGGTAGCGAGCTTGTGGACCCAGGAGAACCTTTAACCTATGGCAAAATTTATGAAAGCAATTCAAAAATGCTACAGAATGCATTGATGGATTTTGGGTTTGATGCTGTTTCTGTTCATAAAATTGAAGATAATTATGACACCACCTATAGCAAATTGCAAGAGGTGATTGTGAAAAATGATATGGTGATCATCTCAGGCGGTATTTCAGTTGGAGAGTATGATTTTGTCGGGAAGGCATTAAAAGATTTAAAGGTGGAAGAGGTTTTTTATAAGGTGAATCAAAAACCTGGAAAGCCTTTATTTTTTGGGAAATATGAAGAGACACTTTTATTTGCACTTCCCGGAAATCCAGCTGCTGCATTAACCTGTTTTTACTTTTATGTTTATATAGCATTGCAAAAAATGTCAGGATCCAGGGAGTTTGGGTTGCCTAAAGTTATGGCAAAATCCACTTCCTCCTTTGTGAAAAAAGCAGGCCGCCCACAAATTTTAAAAGCCGTTTACAATGAAGGTCAGGTATCTATTTTAGAAGGTCAAAGCTCCGCGATGTTACAAACCTTTGCAATTTCAAATGCGCTGGTTACAATGCCTCAAGATTTAAAACAGATTGACATCCATGATATAATTGAAGTTATTTTACTTCCGGTTTAAAAAGTAGCTGATGAGTTTTAAAATTAAAAGCAGGATATGGATAGAACAAGAGGACAAAGAATTCTTGGGTGAAGGGAAGGTACAATTATTAAAAGCTATAGAAGAAACAGGTTCTTTGTCACAGGCAGCTAAATCTATCAATATTTCATATAAAAAAGCATGGCATCTTATGGATGCCGTAAACAAATCCTCAAAAAAACCTATTACTGTAAAAAGTGTTGGGGGCAAAGGTGGAGGCGGAACATCATTAACGCCTTATGGAAAATCCTTAATAGGTGTATTTGATGAGATAAACAAAAAGTGTTGGGATTTTTTAGATATTCAACTTGAAAAGATCAAAAATTTATAAACCATGTTTTACCTAGATAACAGAAAGGAAAGCGATGGTTTAAAACAGGTAAAACTCTGGCAAGGTCTTATCCTGGGTGGTATTATTGGGTTTTTCCCTTCGCTTGAAATTGCCTGCGCGAAATTATTTTTCAATTAGTATGATAGACTCTAAAGACATAACAGGTATTATTCTTGCTGGCGGAAAAAGTTCTCGTATGGGCACGGATAAGGGGTTTTTAAGATTGCATAATAAAGCCTTTATTGAGTATAGTATTGAGGCATTACAGCCGTTGGTTTCTCAAACGCTTATAGTTTCCAATAATCCAGATTACGATGTTTTTGGGCTGAAGCGTGTTGATGATCTTATTGCAGATGCAGGGCCTTTAGCAGGAATTTATACTGGCTTAAAACATTCAAAAACGAAATATAATTTGGTCCTGAGTTGTGATATTCCTTTAATAAGAAAGGAAATTTTAGAAAAACTCCTTGAAGCAGAAGATGAAAAATATGATATTCTGCAAATAGAAAGTAATGGGAAATCAATGCCTTTAATAGCTCGGTATAAAAGGACTTGTGAACCAGTTTTTTACAAGCTTTTACAAAATGATGAACGAGCCCTGCATAGTGCCTTAAACCATTGTAAGGTAAAGAATATAGTATTGAATTCTGAAAACCAGGTATATACTACAAACATCAATACCCCTGAAGACTTAAAAACAATCGCGCATGATACTGACCATTAAATATTTTGGATTACTTGCAGAGGTTACGTCTTGCGAAGAAGAAACTATTGATTTTTCAGGAAGTCATATTTCTGAATTATTGGACGAGCTTTATTTGAAGTATTCAGGATTGAGAAATAAAGATTTCCTGGTTGCCCAAAATCAGGAATTAGTGCCCCTTGAAACAAGAATATCAAGTAATGAAATCGTACTGATGCCCCCGTTTTCAGGGGGATAAAAAATGGAGAGATACAACAGACATATCATCCTTTCAGAAATTGGTCTCTCTGGTCAAAACAAACTGTCAAAAGCTAAGGTTTTGGTGGTTGGAGCAGGTGGCCTTGGATGCCCAATTCTGCAATACCTTACAGCAGCTGGGGTTGGTACTATTGGGGTGATTGATTTTGATATTGTTGAAAGCTCAAACCTCCAAAGACAAGTATTGTTTGGAAGCTCTTGCTTGGGTAAAAATAAAGCAGTAGCGGCAAAGGCCAGGTTAACGGATTTAAACGACCTCATTACTATAGAGGCATACCCTGAGCGATTAACCTTTCAAAATGCTCTGGATTTATTCAATC
>JBGSWA010000241.1:0-9966 GCA_041752645.1 Gillisia sp.
TAAAAAGGTAAGAAAAAGTCCAGGTAATACCTTTTCCTAATTAGGAAAGTATTAATATATTTTAATTATTAAAATATAATTTTTTCCAAATAGAAATCAAAATTTCAATATAATTCAATTATTTATTTTAAATCTATAAATTTTAAGAATAAATAACAAGCTTATGATAATCGTAATCACCTGCCAACAACAAAAAGACTAAACCCAAATACTCACAAACAAACAACAAAAATATGTTAGCAGGACACTTTTCTACCGCACTTATTGCCCACCAAAAAATCCCCGGGAAGGGAGCGTTGCTTTTCTTCCTGATAGCTTCGCAACTGCAGGATCTGCTTTGGTTAAGCTTTCATTATTTAGGTTTGGAACCCACCGGCCCGGCAGATTTGTTTAATGTTACCCTTAAGAGTATCACCGTAGATATGGTCTATAGCCACGACCTTTTGCCCCAACTTGTATGGATGGCCCTTACTTTTATTATTGGCCGGTTATTGTTCAGGAAGAACAATATTGCCTTAGCGGGTGCCCTATTGGTATTGGGTCATTACCTGCTCGACATTATATCGGGCTATCCGCACCATGTGTTTGGAGCAGATTCACATGAGGTAGGCTTGGGACTATATTACAGTAATGTCTATTTGGCTATATTTATAGAGGCAGTATTTACAGGTATAGCATTGGTGTATTACTTTAGGGTAGATTCTAAAATGAGCAAACCCCGTAGCACAAAAAACAGGCTGCAAATAGCAGGGTTATTTGCGTTCGGGCTAGGTTTTTTATTGACTATAGCTACGGTCTCCTTCCGTCAGTGGTTTAATATGCCTGCGTTTGATACACCCTTTAACACCACCATGCTATCGCTGGTGTTCACCTATCTACCTATGATAGCCTACTTACAGTACTTCGCAGGGCGCGAACAACCGGTGCCTTATAAACAAAACTAATAAGAAACATTTGTGAATCATCTTCATGAGGCAATGAAAGGGGTACCCGATGAAAAATCTTCTCTTCAGGTACCTATACATGAAGAAACACCACTATTTGCAAAAGATATAGAAGGTAAATCATTTGCTGAAGTATGGAATTGAAATAGGTACTACCAACATGCAAACAAGTTAGGCAAGGCTTACCGCAAAAGGTCCCCATTCGAGCATTTCGGTGGGGGCTTTTGCTTGCTTGTATAAATGCTAGAAGACCTTTTTTGAAAGGAAAAACCTATTGGCACCATTGTTGGAAGATACCAACTCGGAGAATCCACTAAATCCGGATTAAAAAAAAGGCATCAAAGTCTTTGCACATTGGCCGATCTATTGTCTAATAGATTAATCAGGGAAAAAAATGAGAAAAGAAAAGCAAGTTGTTTTGATTACAGGTGGTGGGTCCGGAATTGGTCTTTCAATCGCCCGAAAGTTCTTACAAGATGGAAATATTGTCATCACTACTGGCCGGAACTTATCCAAATTGGAAAGTGTGAAGGCAGAATTGCCACTGATCCATATCTTCCAAAGTGATGTAACCAAAGAAGAGGATATAAAAAAATTAGCGAATCAAATTCAGGAAGATTTGGGAGGGATTGATGTGCTCGTTAATAATGCAGGAATTATGAACCTCCTCGATGCTGCAGATGAAAATAATGATTTGCAAATGCAATTAGAAGAAATAGAAATCAACTTCAACGCTCCTGTTCGAATGTTGCATTACTTTTTACCTCAGCTCAAAAATAGTAAAAATGCCACGCTGATCAATGTCTCTTCGGGTTTGGCCTATGTTACATTTTGCCAGGCACCTGTGTATTCGGGTACCAAAGCTGCTGTTCACATGTGGACACAAGCAATTAGACCTCAACTGAAGCTGCACAATATCAGCGTTGTTGAATTGCTGCCACCGGTTGTGGATACCAAGCTAGCCAAGGATGCTGACTTGAAAGACGATAACCTAAAACCGATGCCTCCGGAAAAATTAGCCGATTTATTTTGGAGAGATTACTCAAAGGGCAAAGAAGAAATCACTCCGGGTCTTTCAAAGCAACTTAAACTGATGAGTCGCTTAGCGCCAAAATTCATCTTCAATCAACTCAATAAAGTAGCTGTACCAAAATAAAAATATCATGAAAAACATTAAAAAATTTATCTCACTTTCATTAGCCATGTTATTGGTTGCTTTACAAGTTCAGGCTCAGGAAATATACCCCGGAAAAGCCAAAAAAGTAGAAAAGGAAATTTCAGCAGCATTCCCTTTTGAATCAAAATACATAGAAATTGGTAAGGAGAAAATACATTATGTAGAATCAGGCGAAGGCGACCCGGTTCTTTTATTGCATGGGCTGCCTGCTAACCTCTATTTATGGAGAAACATTATTCCCAATATTGACAGCAATAAAAAAGTAATTGCCCTGGATTTTTTAGGCTTTGGCAAATCGAGCTTTCCTGCAGACAGCAATACTTCGGTAGAGGTTCAATATAAAATGCTGGTCGATTTTATTGCAGCTAAAAACCTCAAAAATGTCACGCTTTTCTGTCTGGATATTGGTTCGATAGTAGGGATGCTTTATACCATTAGAGAACCACAAAATGTAAAAGCACTGGCCTTATTTGAAGCGCCTTTTATGCCTGCCGAAGTAATGTATGATCAACTTCCATTTAGTTTCAGAGCTTTTATGCGGATCACAAGAACCAAAAAGGGACATGAAAAATGGATGGTGAAACGGAACTTTGCCGGTAAAAAGCTAGCTGTCAATTTCTTTACAGGCAGAAAATTAGCTAAGGAGGCTTATCCTTATTATACCAAGCCCTGGGAGGTAAAAGAAAGAAGATACGCTATTACAAGAGGACCCGACCCGGCTGTATTATCTTACACGAAAGGAAAGGGGGAAAGTGAATTTGCGACTTTGTTGGATACGATTTCTACCGGCATGAAGGAAACTAAAATCCCAATACTTTATTACTATGCTAAAAAAGGTCTTGTTAATAGAAAAGAAGCCGTTCAATATGCCAGACAGCATTTTAAAAACGCAAACTTTGTTTATTTGGGAAAAGGAAAACATTTCCTTACTGAAAGCCATCCAATTCAAATGAGCAAGGAGTTCAATGAATGGTACAAAAAGCTTTGAAGTGAAAAGAATAGACTGTAGCTAAAATATATGCGAGTAATAGCATCGTACTATGCATAAAGTATAATCGGTTTAGTCCATTAGAGTACTTATAATAACCGTTTAAATTTACCCCCATAAGCGAAACCTCTAATCAATCAATCGTTTGAAAAATTTCTCGTAATCTTAATATACAAGAAAAAATTCTCAGTATATAAATTGAATAGTTATGCCAAAAGTTTTGAATTGGATCTCAAGATTTTTTCTGGGACTCATAACCCTCCTTTTAATGTCAACATGGGTGCGTTGGTTTGTGGATACACAGGCTATACTTGATCAGTATCAGGTAACAACAGAAACAATTACAGGTATAAACGCACTGAAGTCAGGTATGGGTGGTTCTGCGTTAATCACAGGTATTTTTGTTATACTTTATTTTTTTAAGGGAGGCAGATGGCTTTTGCCAGTTATAATATCCACGGGGGCATTGCTCCTTACAAGGGTTTTGAGTCTTTTATTCGATGGATTTTCAATGGTCGGGTTTATTGGTGTAGTTTTAGAAATTCTTTTAATGGCAGCGGCCGCCTTTCTATGGAGTCAACGAACAAAATCAGTTGAGTTAGTATAAAGTATAATGCATTAAATGTCAAGCACTAAAAAAGTAAGTGAAAATGAAAAAGATACTTCCCTATATTGCCATTATTGCCACTGGAGCTTTCGTAGGTAATATGATTAATATAGGTTTAAGCTATGCCATTCACTGGCAATCGCTTGAACCTATGGAGTTTATGGAAACTTTTAAAGTAGACTTTCCGCTTTTATTGGGCCCAACGGCGGCGACCCTTTTACCCGCATGGTTGTCGGGTCTTTGGTTGTTTTTAAAATCTCCCCAAAAAACGGAAGTTAGAAAAAACTGGATGTATGCTTTTATTGGATTATCCCTTACCATTCTGCAAACATCTGTTTATCACTTACCCATGAATTTAGATTTTATGGATTTAAAATATGACGCCGCAACCGCTACCAGTAAGTTGCAGGGTTGGGTATTTTTTCATTGGATCAGAATTGGCGTAGCCATAGCTTCCGGTGTGTTTGCCATAAAAGCGTTTCAGCATTCCAAATAATTATTTTCAATGTCCGGGATTTCCCGAAGGAATGTCTCCTGAAGTATACTTATATTTATAGACGTAACATTCAAAATATTATCTACCAATGAATCCGTTATCTACAGCTTATTCTTCTGATGATTCAGACAAAGATTTAATCCTTCAAACCCTGAAAGGAAGTAAAATAGCTATTAATCAATTGATTGAGCGCCATCAACCTTATATCTACAATATCGCCTGGAAGATGGTGGGAAATCCCGCAGATGCTTCTGATCTTAGTCAGGAAGCGATGATTAAAATCATTACCAATCTTGGTAAATTTAATTTTGAAAGCTCCTTTCGAACCTGGGCTTACAGAATTGTTGTCAATCATTTTTTAAATGAAAAGAAAAAACCAAACCCACTGATGCCATCGAGTTTTGATGAGATGGCACAAGCGCTGGAACAAACTCCTGATATTGATCTTAGCTTCGAGGAGCGCGAAGAGAAAAAGGAGGCTATACGGGAGGTTCGGCTGACCTGCTTGTCGGGTATGCTGTTATGCCTGACCAAGGAGCAGCGCATGATATATCTGATTGGGGAAATATTTGGTGCAGACCATACCGTTGGTTCAGAGTTGATGGAAATGTCCAAAGCGAATTATCGAATGAAATTGAGCAAAGCCAGAAAAGACCTTTATCATTTTATGCATCATAAATGTGGTTTAATTGATAAAGCAAATCCCTGCCGTTGTCATAAAAAAGTGACCGTTTCCTTGGAGCGCGGCATTGTAGATGCTAAAAACTTACTCTATAATAAAAAAGAATTTTCCACTTTTCGGGAGCAACTCGAACAAGATTCGAACTATCTCGTGGATGAATCAGAGTTGAAATATGCCGAATTGCATCGGGATCATAGTTTTAAAACCACTTTTGAAAAGAAGAATTTTTTAAGTAAAATTCTGGAGGACGTGAACTGGAAAAGCCGGCTGAATTTAAATTGATGCAATAAAATACTTTTTTATTTCCCGGAGTGAATAAAATAAAATATTAAATAATGCTGGTATTGCAACAGTTCGCGGGCTTTCAGAATCAGGAAAGCGAATCACTTTTCCCTTAAGGCTGATAGTGAGCAAGTCCACAGGGTGCCTTAAAAATCATTTCGCTTGTTGCACAAGCAATATCCCATTTTTTAAATGCATAAAGCCATTATGCCGAACTGATGGAATGATGGTCTCTTTCAATCATTTCGTTGTTAGCAGTCGCTCTTCTATTCGTTTTTATTTCTTTTCTTATTTCTTTTTTCCTGATCTTCTTTAATTTTGTCAAAAGCTTCCATGGTAATTACAGTGAGTTGATTTGTCTCACAATTCCAAATGTTCAAATATTTTTTAGAAACTACATTATGGGTCTTCCATTTTGCAAATTTTTGATACAACATCAGGGTACAGATATCTGTTGCAGTAATAAATTCACCTGTTTCCGGTAATTGACTATGCATCGAACCTTCTATCTGTTTTCCGTTTTCTGCTTCTTCGCCAAAGTAAATGGGGATGATATTTTTGTGAAGTTGTTTTTTAGAGGTTAAGCGGTTGTTTTTATCATAGGTCAATAAATAATCGTTTCCCAGAATAACGACCCCGTTTTCCTGCGGTCCCGTTAAAACATAAACTTTGTTTTCATTTTCTGAAATCAGGGGAATGATATTTAAGTTTGTATTGTTATAGGTTTTAAATAGAGAATCTTCATTTATTTCTTCAAGCGCCGATTTCCGGATGGTGTAAATATCTTTTTCATATGCAGAGAAGCTTCTTTCCGATAAATCAATTTTTGCCGCTTGCAAAATATAGGTTTGATCAAATGTAATGGTTCCAATTACTTTTGGGCTTTCTGAATTTGAGAAAAAGATACATTTCGAAAGGTCTTTATCTACGTAAGAAAAGTAGCCTCCTATATTTTCTGTATTCTTATACTTTTCCAAAAACAGATCTGTTCCATACCAGGAAGCCATTTCTGATTGGTATAGTAATTTTCCTTCTGCAACAATCGGTTGTGCTTTTTCGGTTGGATTTTCCTGAGCAAATACGCCTAAGGATACAAGGGTCAGAAGCATTGACAATGTTTTGTTCATTTTGCTGTGTTGTTTTTATGGTTAATGAAAGCGAATGCAGTGGCTTTGTTGCCCCCTTGGTTTATAAAAGGTATTTCGGAATAAAATCTTTTTTTGGCATCAAATCGGTTTTCATCGTTTTTTATATGAACGGGAGGTCAGAAGGGTTTACTTTTCGATCCTGTCATTATATACTGATAATTACTTGTCTTTCTTGCACATTTTATCAATAAATGAATTTAAGTTATGATGGTGTTTTGTTAAATGGCCGTTTGGTTGATTCTTTGTTAAGGGTGCTGAGCCAAATATACAAACGGACAGCATTAACCGATTATTTTCTAAAAGAAATATTTTATTGATCCTTAAACGGGTATCCGAAAGATACCTAGCCCTATGAGTAAAGATTACGGTAAGCTGGAAAAGGAAGGCATTGACAGATACTGCTTAAGGGAAGCAGCCTGAAGGGGAGTTCGAATTATACCTCGTAACAACTTATAAGAACTACGCTATGCAGTTAGGAGGTAAGAGACCTAAATTGTGATCGTCCTTGCAGGGAGGCTCTCCAACAGGCATTCAATGCAGGTAATCGGGAAATGTTCATTGAAAGTCTTTCAAGCCCGTACTGACTCTTCGTTGTTGCTTTTTAGGATACATTGCGGGAAGGTTGTAGTCGCTAGTAACCTGTAAGGGTAGTGTTATCTTACCATAGATCTGTTAGCAGGTAATGACGTTGAAACTGGAAAATAATCTTTCCTGATTACCGATCGGTCTCCGGACTTGTTCCTAAAGTTTCATTCGGTTTATGGCTCGGTTGTGTTTATTATTTCAGGAACAAAAAGCACTCCCAAACCACTTTGTAACGAAGGTTTTCGCTGCGTAGCCGGCAATAAATGGGATAATTTATTTCATTTTTTTATGGTAAAATAGAAAGTGCTGCCTTTACCTTCTTCTGACTCCACCCAAATTTTTCCGCCCTGTGATTCTATGATTTTTTTTGTAATGGCAAGTCCCATACCTGTTCCTGAATATTCCTTTATATTATGCAGCCGTTGAAAGATGATAAAGATTTTCGAAAAATATTCTTTATCGATACCGATACCATTATCAATAATGGCTATTTGCCATTGATTTTCCAACTCTTTGGCAGTAATAAGAATATGAACAGGTATCTCTTTGTTGTGATACTTTAAAGCGTTACCGATAAGGTTTTGGAATACCTGACGCATTGGCGACCGATGTGCATTGATAAGTGGTAAAGCCTCGAAAGTAAGGGTGGCTTCACTTTCTTCTATTTTTTTTCGTAGCAGAATGGTAATTTCCTGTAGCAATTCATTCAGGTCTAGTTTTTCTGCGGCATCTTCATTAGTTCCCACTCTTGAATATTCCAGCAAATCTAATATAATGTGCCGCATACGTTTGGCGCCATCTACTGCAAAATGAATATACTTTTTACCTTTTTCATCAATTACATCTTTATATTTTGATTCCAGTTGGCCAAGAAAGCTTGTGATCATTCGCAAAGGCTCCTGCAAATCATGAGAAGCTACATAAGCAAATTGTTCCAATTCGGCATTTGATAAAGCCAGTTCTTTGGTTTGGATTTGAAGATTTTCATTCAACTCAGTGAGTTGGTTGGCTGCGCGTTTTGCTTCTGTAACATCTTTTTCTACGGCAATCCAATGGGTGTACCTTCCCAGATCGTTTGCTACAGGAGTTACGGTAAATTGATTCCAAAACTCTTGTCCATTTTTTTTATAATTTATAATGGTAATTTCACAGGACTGCCAGTTTCTGATAGCAGTACTCATTCGTTTCAATTCTTTTTGATCAGATTTAGGCCCTTGTAAAAATCTTGGGGACCTTCCCAATACTTCTTCTGAAGTATAACCGGTCATTTTTGTAAACGCTCCATTTACATAGACAATTTTGTTGCCCGGCTCATCAAAGGGAGCTGCCTCTGTAATTAAAATAGCATCTGTGGTATTGGTAATGACGGACTCCATTAGTCTAAGCTGTTGTTCTTCCTCTTTCCTATTGGTGATATCCGTTATCATGGCTAAAGCACCGGTATATTTACCCTCCTCGGAAATAATCGGACTTGTTGATACCTGTGTCCAGATAAGTCTTTTATTTTTTGTAGTGAACTTTGACTCATAGGTTTCCCTGATGCCTTGTTTTCTTTCTTCTATTTGTAGTTTTATATTTTCCTGTTCTTCTTCCAGTTTAAAAGTATAATTTTTTTGGCCGATCATTTCATCCTTTGTGTATTCCAGTATTTCACACATCTTATCATTCACAAACGTAGTGATATTATTTTCATCAATCAGCCATATGCCCTCCTGAGCCGTTTCCAGTATCTGCCGGTATCGTTTTTCACTTTGCCTAAAGTTTTCTTCTATTTTTTTTCTTTTGGTAATGTCCCGGGAATAGCAGGCAGTTCCAATTACCTCTCCTCCTGCATGCATAGGATGGAAAGATATTTCTGAATACAAGGCTACGGGTTCTTCAGTGTATTCAATTTCTGTAAAGGTTTCTCCTGCAAAGGCACGTTCATAATAATTTTTGTATTTTTTTATCTGAACTTCGGAAAATGCAATCGTAAGCATGTTTGCTCCTTTTACGATATCCTCTCCTGTTATACTTTTTACAATATCCTTAAAAGGTTGGTTAAATGTTATCAGGTTGAAATTTTTGTCTATACTCCATAATAAATCATTGGTATTATTTATCAAGGCATCGAGGTTGTTTTTATTAAACTCCTTATCCTGTTCCGCTTTTTTCTTTTCCGAGATATTGCTGAAATTGGATACGATAGCATTTACACCCGGCTCCTGCAACATATTGGTTATTGTGGTTTCACACCATATCCAGTTTGTATTTTTGTCGAGGAGTCTGATTTGGCAGCTATAAGATTCACCATCTGTTTCTAATATTTTATTCCTGTTTTCTGAAAATGCTTTTGTGTCATCCGGATGTATAAAATGAAAGGAAGCAGTCCTTTTAATATCTTTCAGGGTGTATCCCAATATTTTAGTGGCCTTAGGGCTGATGTATATTATTTCCCCCTCTTTGGTAGAAAGGGTAATCATTTCTTCACTCTTTTCAATAATGGCACGGAATCGGTTTTCGCTTTCTTCAATTTTTTTTCGGGACAACACCTGTTGGGTAGCATCTTTTGCTATGCCATACATCAGTTTATCTTCCTTATCCCATCTTGATGACCAAAATAAAGGCACAGCTTTTCCATTTTTATGGATAAGTCTGTTTTCAAAAGTAAAGATCGGAGCACCATTCATGACTTTCTGCGATGCCTGTTCTGTGATTTTTAAATCAGCTTTAAATACAAAATCTTTATAGTTTTTACCCTTCAGTTCTGCCGGTTTATATCCCAGTATACGTTCTGCCGCACCGCTTACTTTTACAAATAGTCCTCTACCGTCTATTGTACATATCATATCTATTGAGGAATCCATTATCTTTTCAATGTCATTCAATGCATGCTGTAATCTGGAGGTACTTTCCCTCAGTGCTGCCGTAGACAATAACTCTTGCTCATAGACCTGGTCGATGATTTGCTTACGTTCTTTTTCAAAGCGGGATTTGAGCCACGCGCATTCAGAAAATTGAATCCACTGCAAAAAGGGCGGGGTGAGGAACCAAGGTGACATTAAAAAAGCGCCAGAT
>JBGSWA010000242.1:0-9362 GCA_041752645.1 Gillisia sp.
GTCCTGATTTCCGGCCCAACCGGATCCGGTAAAACCACTACCCTGTATGGCACCCTTAAATTGCTCAATCTGGAAACTACCAATATTTTAACCATTGAGGATCCTATTGAATATACTTTAAACGGAATAAACCAGGTTCAATTAAAAGAAGATATCGGGTTTGATTTTCCTGCTGCTTTGCGAACCTTTTTACGACAGGATCCTGATATTATTATGGTAGGGGAAATCCGGGATGAAAAAACCGCGAATATGGCCATAAAAGCAGCATTAACAGGACATTTGGTGCTTTCAACAATTCATACAAATTCTGCCTGGTCCACTATTTCAAGATTGATAGATATGGGAGTCCCTCCCTATCTTATTGCCAGTACCCTGAATTTAAGCGTTGCCCAACGCCTGGTGAGAAAATTATGCGACCACTGCAAAAAACAGGAATTAATTGAAAGTGCAAGATTTCCCGCAAATTTTGATATTCCGGAAACCATTAAAAATCATTTCATACCCGTTGGTTGTGGAGAATGCTTCCACACCGGGTTTCGGGGAAGAAAAGCAAGGCGATACGCGAGGAAAGAGGCCTTAAACAGATTCAGGTGGCAGATTATATCAATGTTGATAAGTCAGCTTACAGCAAGCTGGAAAAAGGTGCAAGGGCATTGGCCGTGGAAGAACTCCAGAAGATGGCACAGCTCTTTAATTTGACCACAGACCAGATTTTGAACTACGATGGCAAGATACCTGCCGAAGTGACCATCGAGGACAAGACCACCGTAGAACAGATGCGCCTTATACAGCAGTTAGAGGACGAGGACAGGCAGACCATCTTTCGCCTGATAGACAAGATGCTTACCAATAAAAAGTTTAAGGATTTCTTCAGTAAGAATGTGGCGGCTCTGTAAAATTAAAGAGCCTTACATTTCTGCAAGGCCCTTTTACTCTTATTGTTTTATAAATTCATATTTATTCATATCGTCAGGGTCTCCAATATATGAGTATATGCGCCAAGGTGGGGTTTTTTCAAAAAGTCCTTCTCCAACGATATAAAAATTAAATCTATATTTTTCTGTACTTATTTTGATAACCTGCTTTCCATAATTATCTGTTGTCAGCTCCCATCTGCCCTGCAAAGCTTTTCCTTCCAAATCATCTACGTCATAAATGATTTTTGACATATCAACCTTAATTCCGTTAAAATGACCGTCTCTTGTCAGTTCAATTAATGAGCCGTTTGAAGATTTCCATTTTCCTATAAAATCCTCTCGCAAAGGTTCTTGACCAGAACATCCTTGCAAAAGCAATAACAAACATATGTAATTCAGTAATTTCATAGAATTATCAGTCGATTTTAATGGTTTGCGTCCAATTGAAAGTTTGTGTTGTTTTTGAACCCCAACCAGTAGAAAAATAATTATTTATAGCATTACCTGCGGTATTCTGCCATATTGGAAGATAGCCTAATACTGGTGGTCGAGATGCCGACTGCATTGTTGATGAATTTGACACTCTAAATTGTATTGTTGCTGAACCATTGCTCATACCTGTAACAGACCAATTAAGTGAATAAGAGCCTAAATATGTCACAGCTAAATTTCCTGTTTGTCCAGCCGTTGCAAGCGTTGAATAATCTTTAACGTATTTACCAACACCCTGAACACCACCCAAGCTATAAGGTTCAGAACCTGAAAGACCAACACCGCCACCATTTGTAAGTTCATTCGTAATCGAACCTACAGTAGAATTTACGTGGTCGTGTTGCTTTAATAGCTCTGTGAAGTAATCCCCATTTGTAAAATCTCGGTTTCTTGAACCTTCTCCAGATAGCCATTCTGTACCAACTTGAAAAGGTGTTACTGTACTGTTTGGATAAGTATGTGAGACATCATTTGCATTTTGACCCAAATAAACACTTGATTTCCCATTGCTACCGCTCTCCCCATTTATTGTAGCGTTATCAATTATAGAACCAGGCGCCCTATAATCATCATAACCTGCCGCCGTAGCCTGTTCCGCACTTGTAATATTTTCATCCCACATCCATTGGTCTCCCTTCTTAACCCAATCTTCAGGCGCAAGCCCCAATGGGTCAACGTATCGTATCGGATTGTTAAACGCAAAATTGTATGGCGACCATTCAGGCATACTTTCGGCTAATGGATCAATATTCATCCATCTTCCCAAAGCAGGGTCATAGTTTCTAGCGGACACATCATACCACTCAAGGTTATGCTCTTCCTGTAATTCTTTCCCTCCAAATTTATATTTTTTAGCTGCACTATTACCATAACCATTCCCAAGATCATTGTAACCTTTATGACGTAATCCAAATGGATAGTAATTATTTTCTTCAGAAATCACAACATTTGGCGAACCGGCACTCCCGGAATTTGTATAACTTAACCGAATATTCCCCAGGTGGTCTTTATACTGGTAATGATACTTAAAGATGCCATTATCATTTTCTACATAGCCTTCCGGGTGGTTAAAGAACTGCAATATTCCACCCTGGTAAAGATAATTCCCTGCATAATCTGTTGTTGTACCTGCTGCCACTTTTCGCTGTTTTACCCCGGTTGCATCGTAAATATACGAAATTGTTCCACCGGGCAAGGTTATACTGTCAGGAAGATTCAAATGGTTGTACGTAATGGCTGTGATATCCTTATTCTCATCTTTAGTCATATTGCCGTTAAGATCATATGTATATTGAGTTGTCAAGGAGGAAGCATCTTTAAAACCATAGGTAGTATTACCAGAGTCATTTACCGCTTTTAATTTATTACTATTACTGTCATACCCATAAGTAAGAACATCCATATTCCCAAAACTTGTTGATGTAGAATTAATAACACCTCTTCGGGTCAAGTTAGTAATATTTCCATTTTTATCATAACTAATTCCACTTACATTGTAATTGGTGCTATTGGCCGTGGCCGAAGTGATACGGTTTAGATCGTCATAATAATACTGATAATATTTCAAACCACTGTCGGTATTATCCGTTCTCCAGTCCACCCGGCTGATGTTCCCATTGAAAAGAGGAGTTCCGGACACAGGATCGTTATATGAAAGCTTAAAATTAAACAATTTATTGGTATTATCTGCATCATTGATCTCTTTAAGCCAGCCCCGTATATTGTAACTGTAGTCAATATCCTGTAACCTGCTACTGCTCGAAGCCAGGTTGCCAACTCCCTTTCCAATTAGCTGGCCCAGTTCATCGTATTCATTTTCAGCAATCAATTCAGGGCTACTACTGTTAATACTCTGGGTATGTTTGGTCAGGCGTTTCATAGGATCGTATGTAAAATAATCACGGATCACAATATCGCTCTTCCCGGTCTTCTGATGGGTGGTTTTGCTTTCCAGAATCGCACCTGTAAAGTCCAGATCCTGCTCTACAATATCAGTGGACCCAGGTAAGGATTATGTGTTTTTGACCAAACCACCCTTCCTTTATTATCGTATCCGGTTGCCGTAGTAATCCAGTTGCTGGTGCCCAATACTTTTGTTTTATTCACCGTAACAAGGCCCCTGGTTCCGATTCCTTTTATAATTGTTTCACCGAATGTATTTGAAGTTGGAATGGTAAACCCGATATTCAAATTATCATAGGAGTCATAATAATTGATCGTGTAGATCTCACTTATGCTTGTTTGGGGTTTCGCATTATTACTATAATACACACTGGTCCCTCCTAAACTGGAAGCCGAGCTCTGTCGCGTCTCATAATTTGCACTGGCTCCATTCAGGGTTCCCTGTAGTGTCAGGCGTGTATTAGCATTACTGATATACCCGGTATAAGCAACTCTTCCAAAGGCATCATACTTTGCAAACAGCCATTTATCTTGCGCCTCAAGATTTGGATCCTGGGTAAGTACAGGCTGATCAAGATTATTGTATAGAATATATTCCCAGCCCTTTCCCGGAATCTTCTTCTCCACCAGTCGGTTTTGATCATCATATTTATACTGGTAACAGAGTTCGCTCAATTCTGTCGCATCCGGTTTTGCCGAAGAAGGTTCCGATTTAGGAGGCAACACATAGGTTAAATTCCCATAATCGTCATATACATAATAGGTATCATGGGCAACACCAGCATTATACGTGCGTTTAAGTATTACCTGACCCTGCTTGTCCATAAACTCCTCATTGGTATGGTCTTTTTGATAGGTTTGACCCGGCTGCCAGTTCTCATCTTTTGTGATCGTTTTGTAAAGTTCATTTACGCCATAAGTTCCATTTAAGAACAAGGCCGGAAAATAGGTAGCTACCCCATTACTAACAGATTTTGTTAATGTCACCTCGTATTTTCCTACCTCAGATCCAGTATTGGTCCGATGTTCAAATTTTATGGTATGATCCGCATCTGATGCTTTATCAACAGCCCAGTCTGTTCCCGGAGCACCCTGCTCCAAGACCCTGCTAAGTGGAGACAGTTCAAGATGCTTTTCCGAATAAGGATTTAAAGTGTTTTCATAATTTGTATTATAGTAGAAACTTTCGATAGCTGCCAGAGCACCTGTCCTATATCGACCACCATCGGTCGGTAACGCATATGGCAAATACTTTTTGTCCTGCCTGCCATAATCATCGTAGGCTATATGGGTAATAATATCTTCATTACTACCTCCTGCACGTATATAAATATTCTGGATGGACCTCCCTAATCCGTCGAAATAGGTTATGGTTTCTATTTGGTTTGTAACAGGAATTCCATTTGAAAGCGAACCCTCAGAATATTGTTCCTGAAAATTGATGGTATGAACATAGTTCCCATCATTTTTTGTAAGACAACCCTCATAGACCCCTGCTTCACCCGGACATTGATCAAGATTATTATCTACATAGCCCGTTGGTTGCGTATAACTTGATATGGTAGGACTTGAGGCCCCAAATCCATCACTGTCCGAATCATCATACCATATCGGTGGTGGTGCAACGGTAAAGGCAATTCCTTCACTGGAAGTTTCACTCCAGGTACCTGTAATATTGTTTTTTGCTCTTAGGTAGTACGTTTCGTTACCGGTTAAACTTATAGTACTGTATGAATTGGCCGTAATCGTACCGTAAAGGGTACTTTGCCAGTACCAACTAACATCCTGAGGGGGCGCTTTTCCAGAAGCCCATGCTAAGGTAACAGTCCCGCCTTCGTTACTTTGTACAATAGGTGCAGAAGGTACCGGAGCTTCTACGTATAATACCTGTACAGAAAGAGAGGTCCAGTCATAATCTTCATATCCGTACTCATCTATAAATGTATACGTTATTTCTATATAGTGAGATCCGGGGGAGTCCCACTTAACATCCATATATGAAAGCCTCACGCCGTTCTCGTTCAATAATAATTCGCCATCTGCAGACTCCCAGCCATCAGGATAATAACCGGAACCTGAAAAGGTATAACGAACTACTTCCCCGGCATCAACAGTTGTGGGCCCTGATATGGTTTGAGCAAATAAACCTGAAATACTAAAGCTTAGCAATACCAGGACTAGTAAATAATTTAATAAAGTTTTCATCGGTTAACTACGTATTAATCGGTTATTAATCCTTGTAATTGTATTTATACTGTTGTAACAACTTATTGGTTTCGTCTTTTATAAACTGAAGCCGGTTAAAATTGTCAAAACCATAGGAGGTCCTTAATCCATTAGGGCCTATTACACTGGTCATGCCTGATAAAAGATCATAGGTATAAGTGCTAACCATGGCGTTCGGCAATGAATTTCTTAAGGCTGCCAATGCCGATCGAAAATCATCTTCCTTAGTTGACGAATAGTCACTATTACTGGCACCTAACGCTGCCGTTATTAAACTGGAAGAAATGCTACTATAGGAGGCTACGTTTTCTATCTTGGCAATGGGATACTGCCCGTTATACCCCCAGATATAAACAGTATGTGGGGCATTTACTTTTGAGGCCTCCTCTATATTCCCGTAAGCGTCATATTTATGATATTCGATACGGGTTTTCAGTGCCCCCGTTCCTTTTGATGTTTGTACTGCCTTAGGCAAAATCAGACCATTTCTGAAATCCTGGTATAATGTTCGTTTCCGGGACAACAGGACACTGCCCTGATAGGTTTCTGTCTGTATGGGAACAATTCGGTTTTGTTGCTTTAAGCCTGCAATGGCATTATATTCAGCATCTGTTATATTGCCTCCTGCCAATGAATATTTATCAGGAATATCCTGCGGATATATAATTCTGGATTCGATTAATTTTCCTTTACTATCGGTGATTTCGGTGTTTGTTAATTGTAAATGATCTGGATTGTCATAATCATAATTCTCAGCTGCTATAATCACATCACCGTATAGATCTTTAGTTACTACTTTTGATGCGAGGGCATACCATTTGGAAACATTATCATAAAATTTAATACCATCATCTTCAAAGTGATAGCCGGGAAACGGGCTCGGACGATCCACAAAGATCTTCATCCCTTTCATTATAGTTCTTTCCTTTTCAGTATAGAAATACTCATGACGCTCTATGAGATCTCTGTTGTTGTCCAAATACTCTACTGATTTAAGTTTTCCAAAAATAGGGTCTCTATAAATCGGTAATCCCGGGATGTAATAATAATAGGGATTGATTGGAGGTGATATGGCAGAATTATAATAGCTGTATTTTGTGAAACCGCCGGTTCCATCTGCTCCCTCTAATACATAGACATTGTCATATCCAATAAAACCGGATTGATCTGAGAGACCCAGGGAAAAGATGGGTGCTGATTTCCTGATTAAATACAATTCCGTTGATGTGGACCAAACTCCATGTCTGATAACATCACCCATATCAGCAGTCTTGCCTTCTTTATGAAAATAAACCCCACGTGTTTCATCTTGTTTTGTAAAGCCAAAATCCCTTCCTGTTGGCTTACCATTTTCATAACCATCCTCAGTGTATTCGAATTTTTTATAAGAAGTTTCTATTCCGTCAGCATCATAATTTTTAATTTCCTTAATTCGATTCCCTCCTGAAATCCTATAATTCTTTTCTTCAATGGATTCGGTATAGGCCCTGAATTCAATATCATAATCCGTTACAGGCTCCACGGGATCCACTTCTATATAATAGCTCCCCGATGTTAAGGAGAGTGTAGCATCCGGACTGGATGTTGAAAATGAACTTAACACCTGCCCACTATTATTTTTAAGGTAACCTATAATCTGGGAACCTGATATGGGAGTTCCGTAAGTTGCCAAAGCATACAGATGGAATTTTACCGTTGTTGTGGTGGACAAAGTAAAGCTTTCACTAAGCTGCTGTGCCCCTTGATCATCTGAATAGGCATAAGCTAAAGTACTCTTGACCACATATGTATCTGGTGGGTTAATGGCCCTTCGGTTAGGTTCATATATAAATTTTGTAGAGCCATTAGTTGGATAGATTATTGATTCTAACATGCCACTTTGCGAATAGTTACCGGTTTCGTCTGCTTTTCTCTCTACACCGACAAATGCCCTACCATTGCTATCTACGTGTGGGAGTTGCGTCGGGTAAGTTTCTCCATTTATATATACGTTTGAGATAGCTGGATTATAATACCCCCAGGAATCTATTTTTCTGGAATATTTGCTCGGCAACCCATTTGGATTGTAATAGGTAAAAGTATAAGGAGATGATTTTGCAAACGGATAGCCGGATTTGCCATATTCTGTTATAGCATTCAGCTTTAATCGTAGTCCGGCGTAAATATTAGTACTAGTAGTTCCACTATTAAAGTAACTATGATCTAAACCAAACTCTTTTAAAAGAGCGTTATTTTTATCGTAGATCTGAATATATTCCAGTCGCTTTGGAAGGTTGGTACTATAAGCACCTTCAATGTCATCCCTGGAATTTGTAAGTAACTCAATTCTTCCATTTTCAAACACTATAGAACTGAGATATTGATTGTGGATAACCTGACGGGATAAATCAAAATAATTAAAAAGCCAGGGGTCATCATCATTAAGAGATATACGGTCATATCTTGTTTGTTGCCGATTGACAAGACTTAGGCTTACACTATTTGAAGTATAATTAAACTTGATTTGACTACCCTTTAAAGGCTGAATGACATCAAGATACCAGGAGGATACCGAAGAATTATTATATGTATTTTTAAATTTAGACAAACCTACAAGGTCACTTTCCGGTAAATCTGTATGAGACGCATAACCCTCTGTAAGTTCTGTGGTACTAAAAGAATAAAGTGTCCCGTCTGGAGTCGAAACCGTCCATTTACCCAGATTCAAATTCCCTACAGGTATATACTCAAACTTTAAATTATTTTTTTCAGACATGATAATTGGCGAACCATCTGCTTGTTTTCCCATTACAAAACTTCCTGTATAGCCTCCAAAATTGTAGTAATAAATATCTGGTTCAGCATCTACTAATCCCAGGTTGGTTTCCATAAAATAATTATGATCTGCCGGATAAAATTCCTCCCAATTTTCATGGACATACGTACTATACTCCTGATCATTGGCTAGTCGATAATAGTCAATACTACTACCTCTGTCCCCTGAATAATAATTTTCCAAATCATTTGGAGGTAATGCCGGCGCATAATAATACCCCTTTATAGGATCCAAATCATCTAACCCCCTAATGGAACGGGTAATAACACCTCCTGCATTTAAAGACCAGCCAAGACCTACCCAACTGGCATCCTGGGCCACCCGAATAGAAGAGGCATTATAAGAGAAACTAACAGGCAACGAAAAACCACTGGTTTGTATATTATAAATGGGAATAGAGATATTAGAAGTCCCTGTATAATAACTTACAGGAACATCACCGTAAGCTCCAAGAGCCGCAGCTGTAGGTGAGGGGGGAATAATTCTTTCTAGTGAGTGTTCTTCCTGTTGTGAGTAGGTGATAAGTTTCACAAAAAAGAACGGTATTAACAGGAAAAATTTAAGCGACTTCATATAATTAATTTGTTAATAGATTAGCACGTTAGGTTTTTTATTAATCAACGATTATTTTATATGTCATAATCAGGAAGGCTTTTAAAAAGTAAATCCGGTTATTCATAACTTATAAGGACTTTTGTTAAAAGTAGAATAATCAAAACCCGAATGAGTATAGGAAAACCATACAATTCTTACGGTTTTACTAAATTTTTTTCAAAATCTTGGTATTTTTTATTCTACTCTAGGAAAAAGTAGATTATACTCCTTCAGCTTTCAGAAATTTTTACAGTACTAATCTCAGGGATCCTCAGGCTTCACTGCAAAAATAAAATAGCAAGTAGGAATATTTTTTGATTCATCAAATAAAAATTTTGGATTTAGAGAATAGCCCGAAATTATAAGTGTGGCTCCGAACAAAAGTAGAAGAATTAAAATTTATGGAAGTATAGCAA
>JBGSWA010000243.1:0-7539 GCA_041752645.1 Gillisia sp.
GGCGAAGGAGCACAGGAAATTAAGATCCATGGGCACATCTGCCCTGTAAAGGCCAAAATGAAAGAAATTCAAAGCCTTTCGGCTCATGCCGATCAAAAGGGACTCCTGGATTGGGTGAGCGAGCTAAAGAATATCCCCGAAAAAGTCTTTGTAATTCACGGAGAGAAAATGGCCTCAGAGGCTCTGGCTATTAAAATTAAAGAGCGGTACAACTGGCAGGTCCAAATCCCCCAATTGAACGAGACAGTTAGCATCCAACTCTAAGGCTTTTTTTTACAAATCAATTTTTAAAAAAGAGCGGATAAAATGATTCAAAGTGAGGTGACAGGCATACATTTTGGAGGAGATATTAAGTGGGCGGGTTTACCTCAAATATTTTTTAGAGCGTTCAAAACTGCCATTATAGCAGATTTTTCCGCCATCAAGTCGCACTGCGCAGAACTTATCTTGAGCCATTTTAATTTATTTATACTGGTTTAAAAACAAAGGGAGCGTTCACTGCCCTGCAAGGGAATACCAAGGGGTGATTAAATTCACTTGGGGCCGTGTAGGCTCATAAGCCGCCTATAGTAAGGGGGTATTATGATTTTTTTTATGAGGTGGTATTTGCGGATTCCCCCCTGAGTGTATACCCGGGTTTAAGCCCTAATTTTTGTGTTATTCACTGCTTGATTTTGAAATCTCTTTTTTAAAACCCCCGGGATTGCAAGGTCTTTGCAGTTATGTCTCTAAATAAGCAAACCGGAGTACATCCGGTTGGAATTTAAATTAATCAAAAATTAAGCAATGAGAGTATTAGTAATTGGAGCAGGAAATATGGGGTTAACCTATGCTGAAGGCATGTCTAAATCGAGCCTTTTGAACCGGCATAATTTAATGATCTATGACAAATCCCCGGAACTGATCGAATCATTGAGTAAAATTCCGCATTTTGATGTATATGATAAACTAGAATCTTGTTTGCCTGTGGCAGACGTGATATTTCTTGCTGTAAAACCTTATCACTGCGATGTTTTATTTGAAGAGATGAAACCTATGGTCAACCAGAGTCAAATTATGGTATCCATTATGGCCGGGGTCACCATTCAAAAAATCCAGGATAATCTGGGAATCCAGAAAGTAATTCGCGCAATGCCTAACCTACCTGCCCAGGTTGGAAAAGGAGTTACCTCTTATACCGAGTCCAGAGAGGTTTCACGTGTTGAGGTTTTAATGATCAGGAACCTGCTGGACACCACAGGAGCCTCCATAAGGGTTGAAAACGAAAAATTTATTGATGCTTCTACCGGGATCTCCGGGAGTGGCCCTGCTTATGTATTTTACTTTATGCAGGCTATGATGGAAGCAGCCTTAAAAATGGGCTTTTCACAAAATGATTCAAAAATTCTAGTCAGTCAGACTTTTGAAGGGGCGGTGGAATTATTCAACCAATCAGACCTATCTCCCAATAGCTGGATGAAACGCGTGGCTTCCAAAGGGGGAACAACCCGTGCCGCCCTGGATTCCATGGAAGACAACAATGTGAAGGAACTCATTAAAGAAGCTGCCTATGCCGCTTTTGACAGAGCAGTTGAACTCGGAAAAGAAGAGTAATTAAAAAGCTGTTTTTAAATCAAATAAAATGGATAAAAAGAAAATAGTGGTAAAGGTTGGGACCAATGTAATAACCAACAAAGACAACAGGATTTTAAAACCTGTTTTAAAACATCTCGTGGAACAAATTGCCACCCTATATGAAAAAGATATTATGGTGGTGCTGGTTTCCTCGGGTTCTGCAATTGCTGGAAAGGAAGTCCTGGGAGATATTAGCATCCAGGATGAATCCAAAAGAAGGCAGGTATTTTCATCTGTAGGACAACCCCGGATGATGCGCCACTATTACAGCCTTTTCCACGATTATGGAATGCGCTGTGGGCAGGTGCTGGCAACAAAACGGGATTTTAGCCCGGGAATACACAGGGAAAACATGATTAACTGCTATGAGTCCTTATTATCTGAAGGAATTATTCCTATAGCCAATGAAGACGATGCCGTTTCTGTAACCTTATCTATGTTCTCGGACAACGATGAGCTGGCAAGCCTGGTAGCCGAATTAATCGGTGCCGATGCCCTGATCATTCTCAGCGATACCGAAGGACTCTTTACCGGTCACCCCGATGACGAGGATTCAAAAAAACTCAATAAAGTTCAAATTGACCAGGATGTAGAGAAATATGTGCAGGAATCGAATAAAGGGGAAGGGGAAGGCCGTGGAGGCATGGAATCCAAAATAAAAATCGCAAAGGATACCGCCGCCAAAAACATCCCTACCTATATCGCAAACGGTAAAAGAAAGAATGTAATCCTGGATATCCTGGCCGGAAAATCTGTCGGCACCAAATTTGAGATATGAAATATGAGATTCGAGCCTTAAGACTACTATTATTTTTAGCTGGGCGATCTCATAAAAAATAAAATTAAAAAGAAAGAATAAATGAAGTTGATAGACACAAAAACCAAGAACAATGTTTTAGGATCCATGATGCGAATCCTGGATAAAAAACGTGAAGCTATAATTCTGGCAAATCAAAAAGATCTGAAGGCCTTCGGGGAATCCCAGGGGGCGATGTACGACCGCCTTATCCTAAACGACAAAAAAGTTGACGGGATGATACAATCAGTTAAAGAGGTGATGGAACAGGAAGACCCGGTTGGGCGCACCATATCTCACCTGGTTTTGGACAGCGGATTGGATATCACCAATAAGACCGACCCCTTTGGCACTATTATGATTATTTATGAATCGAGGCCAGATGTCACCATTGAAGCAGCTGTTCTGGCCTTTAAAGCCAATAGTAGAATTCTTTTAAAAGGCGGAAAAGAAGCCCTGCACAGCAATGAAATCCTCGTAGAGTGCTGGGCTGAGGCCCTAAAGGAAAACGGTCTGGAAACCGATTGGATCCGCCTATTGAATATGGACCGTACCCAAACCCGCGAATTCCTGAAAAATCCACCAGAAAAACTGGATCTGATCGTACCCCGTGGAGGGGAAAAGTTGATTGGATTCGTCAAGGAAAACGCGACCTGTGCCGTTTTGATCAGCGGTCGGGGAAACAACTTCCTTTATGTTTCGAAAGACGCCGATTTTGAACTTGCAAAGAAGGTGATTTTAAATGCCAAAACCGAAAAAATCTCGGGCTGCAATGCCCTGGACAAGGTTTTAGTAGATGTAAACATTCCAGATTACCAGCAGAAATTAAAGGATTTACAAAATATGCTTGCGCAGCATAAAGTGGAGATTCTGGTGGATCTAGAGGTTAAGAAGGTCCTTAAAGAGGAATCATTAATTCCGGGAGAAGATACCTGGGCAGAGGAGTTTCTGGCGATGAAAATAGTAATTGGGGCTACCCAAGGCCTTGAAGAGGCAATTGAAAAGATCAATCAATATTCCGGAGGTCACTCCGCTGTGATCATCACAAGGGAGAAAGAGGAGGCTTTAAAATTTATGGAGCAGGTGGATTGTGCTGCCGTATATCAAAATGCCTCTACCCGCTTTACAGATGGCGGACAAATGGGAGTAGGCGCCGAGCTGGCCATAAGTACCGATAAGCTACATCACCGTGGGCCTTTAGGCCTTAAACAACTGGTGACAAACAAATACTATGTATTTGGAGATGGCCATATCAGGGAATAATTTTCCTGAAATTAAATAACTCTAAAGGGTGACTTAAAAAGTCACCCTTTTTGGTTTTCTAAAATAAATGACAATCGATAAAACAAATTTTATCAAGTTATAGCACGTTATTTGTAACAAGCTCGCATGTTCACAATCATATAAATAAACACCTCTCAGGATGAAAAAATCACTTTATTCCCTTTTGCTTTTAACCGCATTATTTGGTTGCAAGGTCTCTCAAACCCCGGAATTGGGCGGAACGGGATTAACCCCTGCCCCGGTTGTTGTAAATTTGAACCTGGTCAATGTAGACAATGACAGGGTAAAAATTACGGTGGATCCCGGGAAATTTACTCAAGACCAAACCACTTTTTATATTCCCAAAACAGTCCCCGGCACCTATTCCATTGATAATTATGGGGAATTTATCGAAAATTTCAAGGCTTTTGATTATTTGGGAGCCGAATTACTGGTCGCCAAAACCGATCAAAATTCCTGGTTGATCGACGATGCCGTAAATCTTGATAAAATCACCTATTGGGTAAACGATTCTTTTGATGTGGAAGGGGAAAAAGGCGTATTCTCCCCCTCGGGAACCAATATTGATAAGGATAAAAATTTTATGCTCAACCTTCACGGATTCGTTGGTTATTTTGACAATTTGAAAGAACATCCCTATCAACTGTTCATTAACCGACCTAAACATCTGATAGCGGGCAGCTCAATGCCTCTAAGCGGAAGCCTGAACACCACAGGACAAAGGGATGCAGTCACAGATATATTCGAGGTTTCCAGGTATTTTGAGCTTACAGACAACCCCATTATGTATGCGGCCTCAGACACTACTCATATAAATATTGAAGGCATGAAGGTCTTGCTCTCTGTATATTCTCCAAACAAGGTGTATTCTTCTGAGAGTATCAAAGCGGGAGTTACAGAGATGATTACCGC
This sequence comes from Gillisia sp., assembly GCA_041752645.1. Classification (GTDB taxonomy): domain Bacteria; phylum Bacteroidota; class Bacteroidia; order Flavobacteriales; family Flavobacteriaceae; genus Gillisia. Next base: position 4,607 of record JBGSWA010000243.1, read on the forward strand.
CCAAAAACAATATCTCGGGGAAATCGACAATACCGCCAATTATGCGATTTTGCTTTACCTGTCCAATCTGGAGGAAATGGACGCCCGGGGTTTTGGGGCATTGGAACATCATACCTCTACCGTAGTGGTACTTCCCGAGACCATGCCCCTGTCAGAATTAAACCAGACGATTACCGATGTGGTCTCCCATGAATTCTTCCATATTTTAACCCCGCTCAATGTACATTCCAAGGAGATCCATTATTTTGATTACAACGATCCCAAGATGTCAAAACACCTGTGGATGTATGAAGGAGTTACCGAGTATTTCGCCAATCTCTTCCAGGTAAACCAGGGCCTTATCAGCAATGAGGAATTCTATAAAAGAATGTCGTCCAAAATTGAGGATTCCAGGAATTATAACGACAGCATTCCCTTTACCCTTCTCAGTGAAAATATTTTGGAAGAACCTTATAAGGATGACTATTACAATGTGTATCAGAAAGGAGCCCTGATTGGGATGGCCCTGGATATTAGACTCAGGGAATTGAGCCAGGGAGAAACAGGGATCCTGAATTTGATGAAAAAACTAAGTCAGAAATATGGCAAAGACAACCCTTTTGAGGATGATGAATTGATACCGACAATCGTTTCTTTGAGCTACCCTGAAATTCAGCTATTTTTTGATACCTATGTATCGGGCGGCACCCCAATTCCCTACGAGAAGTTCTTAGAAAAGGTGGGCGTAGAAATGGACAACAGCCTTATTGAAACTTCCTACTTTTTCAACGGACAAGTGCCTTATATCGATGGAAACCCGTCAACAAACAGGCTTTTCTTCAGAGAAAATATAGCTTTAAATTCATTCCTGGAACAAGTGGGTATTCACAATGGAGATGTTATAAAATCTGTAAATAATACGGAGTACGCTATTGAAAATGTATATGACCTGATCATGGAATCTCAAGCCTGGAAACCCGGGGAAGAGTTCAGCATTATTGTGGAGCGAGAGGGGGAAGAAATCAATCTTACCGGCAAAATTATCCAACCCACAGATAAACAACTGCTCCTGAAGGAAACGGAACTGCCCGGGACCCATGCGAAGGTGAAATTGAGAAAGGTCTGGTTAAAAAATTAATTGATTTTAAAATTAAAAACAAAAAAAAACGGTAAACCAGGTAGGAGATACTGAAAAACCATCTCTTTTGAGGTAATCTTATTGAGGCGATCAAGCAAAATGTGGTTTTTGACTTGGTCGCTTTTTTATTTGTGATTTTTTTCCTGTTGTGCACGGGGGGAACTGATATTTTTTTGCCTTGGCCAACAACGTCATTTTTGGCATTGTTTTAATCTTCATTTTACTTAGTTTAGCAGGGATTCCGGTGTCCAGGTACAAGCCGGTGATATAAATGTTGTTTACCGTTTCCTCCAAAGACCGGGCTTGAAGTTTGGGTGAAAGTTTCGCTGTTTGTAAGTTGTATTTTCCAACCCAATTCTTCTTCCAGTTTACAGTCTTATAAGAATTGCCATCACCTAAGTTGTGCATTAGCACTTTCCCGATGGATGTGTTTATCATACTATTTTCTGTTTTTCACATTGCGATTTAATCCAACTGAAATTTCTACTTTGTCAGCCACTTCAAAAGGTTAATCAATTTATTAAAACTGCTAAGTTGTCAAGGGAAAATGAATGGTTTGGAGGATAGTCCAGTTTAAGATATATTCACGTATTTTAAGATATTTATAACCGTTTTTGACAATAATATCTCAGTTTTTTCCAAGTTAAGCCAGTTTACGCCAGTGTTCAATGAAGTTAGGGCAAGGATGGAAAGCAGTTGCAATGGGCTTTGTATTAGCACGGTTTGTATATTTACTTTTAAAAAGAGCAATTATGGTAACCGTAAATATAAAAGAGAACAGCCAGCAAGCCAAAAAATTCCTGAATATATAAAAACCCTGCCTTTTGTGGAATTCATTGAAAAAGGGGGCAACAAAACCAAAGATACCCCATCTTCAAAGAATGTTCCCAATGCGAAACCTTAAAGGCCATGCGGAACGCAGAAAAAGGTAAAGAGGTGAAAAAATTTGATGATGTGGAGGAACTTTTTAAAGATTTGGGGATATGAGTTAACAAATTGCCAGGGAAAACTCTTTTAAAAAAGACCTTCAGCGTTGCGAAAAACGCAACTGCAATTTTGATTTATTGAGGAAGCTTGTAAGCCAACTGGCAAAAAACGGCAAATTGCCAGTTAAAAATGTTCCCCACTAACTAAGTGGTAATGACAAAGGACATTGGGAGTGCCATATAAAACCAGATTGGTTACTTATTTGGTGGCAAGATGAAGAAAACAAAACCATAACCCTGGTACCTACCGGAACCCATAGCGATTTGTTTAAATAGAAAATAAACAAGGTTTTTGAACTTACACACTTTATGGGACAGTCCCTTTTTATTCGAGAAACGTCAAAAATTGCGAAAGAATTTCGGCAGTTCTCACAGCCTTTTTTTGATATTACTTCAGAAAACTCGGGAGGATTCAATATTTCTTCAATTGGCCTGTTTCTCATAGGCCGACATTGATTTTAAACCGTTGACCCAACCTGGTGCATTTCTTCTTACTTGTTGGCTTTCCCGGTAATTATCACCGGTAAAACTATAATCATGGCTCAAACTAAGATCTGAATAATTGTAGTATAGCCTCCTTTGTCATTCTGAAGGTTTGAAACCCATCGAATAGCGGGAGCAACTGAAATAATCGGATTAATCCATTAAACCTACAATTTATTCCCATATAAACTAGGAGATAGATTAAACGTTACTACACAGGTCCTATTGTTTTGATTTCTTTGATTTGATTATTTTCTGGCACTGGCGCACTTGCAATTCTACATTAAACTCTTTATAAATATACTCAGACAGCACTTTTCCTGTCCATTTTTTGTTCTTGGACTCTT
>JBGSWA010000244.1:0-13626 GCA_041752645.1 Gillisia sp.
ATTTTTAAAGCTCAGTCCTTCTTCTCTGTGAAGGCGCACCAGCTCTTCATACATCTCAACAGGAGTTGCCCCGGTGGCAAGTCCTAAAACAGCATGGGTGCCCTCTTGCTGTTTCCTTTTTATAAGATTTGCAATTCTCTGTGCCACCTTCCTGGAGGCTACGTGTTCATCTGAGTAAACTCTTACCGGTAATTTTTCAAACCGGGTTTCTTCAAGTAAATTTAATCTGGCCATAATAAATAAAATGCTTGTTATAATTTAAAATGCGGGGTTTTTTAATTGATTGCTGCTTTTGCTGAATTGATTTGTTTTTTAAAAATATGTTCCATAACCGCCACGGTAGCTCCCAACAAGTTTGAATTTTTTCCGAGAGTTGACAGGGATATTTGAGTCCGATCCTTTAACTGGATCATCGTGTAGGTGTTGAGGGATTGCTGAATGGGGGTAGTTATAAATTGATTGGCTTCGGCAATTTTTCCTTCCAGGATAATCAATTCCGGATTAAAAATCTGTATCAGGATGGCAATTCCCTTCCCGAGACTTATCCCGATTTCCGACAAAACATTGATGGCAAATTGATCCCCCAAATTGGCTGCTTCAATTATTAGTTCAGGCTCCAGATTTTCAATTTCATGATCGATCATGGTATTTAAAATGGAGGTTTGTCCGGCCTCCAGCCCTTTTTTAGCTTTATTGACCATTGCTATTCCAGAAGCAACGGTCTCTAAACAACCGCGTTTCCCGCAGTGACATAATAATCCTTCTTCTATAATAGGAATATGACCAAACTCCCCCGCAAAACCGGAAACCCCGGTATGCATTTTTCCTCCCATGATAATTCCCAAACCAATTCCCCAATCCATGGAAATAACCAGTACATTGGTTCTGTTTTTTGCCAGACCAAACCTGAATTCTGCCAGAGCTGAACTTTTTGCATCGTTAAAAATCACCACGGGTTTGTCAAATCTCTTTTCAAAAGCGCTTTGCAAAGATTCCGATTCCTGATCTTGTAAGAAATACGTGTAGTTTTTACCTTCTTCAGAAGAAACAAGGCCAGGCATGCTAATTCCCACTCCCATTAATTTATCAGAATTTAATTTAGAATCCGATATCAATTCTGATGCGTATTTATGTATAAATTCAACGATCCGGAAATCTTTGGATATTATGGTAGGAATGATTTTTTTAAACAGGATCTGATGGGTATTATCTAAAATGGCCAGCGTGATCGAGAAGCGTTCTATTTGAATGCTCAGCACAAAAAAGGTATGTTTCTTTAAACCGAACAAATCTGGCTTTCGACCTCCTACCGATTCGCCCTGACCTTGTTTTTCCACTATTCCGGAATCTGTCAATTGGTTGAGCAAGGCCATCGAAGTAGGTAAACTCAATTTAAAGGTATTGCAGATATCGGCATTTGTATTGGTGCCGTTAATATAAAGGTGTTTTATAATACGGATCTTTTGCAAATATTTTTTCCTTTCAACATTTGTTAGCCCTGAAGGCGGGTCATGGTTTATAATAAAATCCTGAAGAACTTGAGTCATTGTTATAATTTAAATTGAAGGAATGGCTTTTATAAATATACCGGGCTGGGCTTTAACCTTTATCCGGACAAAACTTAATTTTCTCTAAAAATATATAAAAAAATATATTTCTCAAAATACTTTGTGTAAAATTTTATAAAAGTTTGATTATTTAATTAATATTTATATTTTTATCCTTTCGTTTGGAAAAAGAAAAGGTTACAAAGTGATGTGTGAAGAGAAACAAAGAATCACGGATAATAAATGGTAGTTCTGAAGGAATTAAAAACAGTTCAACAATAAAAGCAAAAGGCTCCTTATGTTAAAAATTCAACCACGTTATCTCGCCCTGGACGTGCTCCGGGGGATGACTATTGCACTGATGATATTGGTAAACTCACCCGGGAGTTGGGCCGCTATTTATGCGCCCTTGAAGCACGCTGCCTGGCACGGTTTTACCATTACCGATCTGGTATTCCCCACTTTCCTTTTTGTAGTTGGGAATGCTATGAGTTTCAGCCTGAGGAAATTCGAGGGAAAAGACGATTATCTTTTTCTAAAAAAAATAATAAAGCGCAGCAGTTTGATCTTTCTTATTGGCTTGTTTTTGAGTGCCTTTCCGTTTTTATTCCGGGACGAGGCGGGAGAATTGGCATTTAAAAACCTTGCCAATATGAGAATTATGGGGGTCTTACAGCGGATCGCTTTGTGTTATTTATTGGCTTCCCTTTTAATTCATTATTTAAAATTGAAAATTTCGATTGTGGTCAGCATCATGATCTTATTAGGATACTGGCTTGTAATGTATTTCTTTGGGGAGCAGCCCAATCCATATAGCTTGACCGGAAACGCTGCATTGAAATTCGATTTGATGTTGTTTCGACCTGAAAATTTGTGGAAAGGATTTGGAATGGCATTCGATCCCGAGGGTTTGCTGAGCACTTTTCCTGCTGTTGTAAATGTTGTGGCGGGGTACGTGACCGGAATTTTTATTCAAAAGTCCGGAAACACGTTTTCAACGGTTTGGAAATTGATCCTGGCAGGAATTTTTGGCGTGATCCTGGCCTTTTTATGGGATCCGATTTTTCCAATAAACAAAGGGATCTGGACCAGTTCATATGTGCTTTTAAGCATTGGATGGGATCTTATTATAATAGCCCTGCTTATTTTGGTTATCGAATTTTGGAAGTTAAAAGCATGGACTTATTTTTTTGAGGTTTTCGGTAAAAACCCATTGTTTATCTTTGTGCTTTCCGGTTTGGTGGTGATGTTAATGAATATCATCCTGGTAAATTCCGAAAGCTTAAAACCCTGGATCTATAAAAACGGGTTTTTGAGCTGGCTCACCGAATTAAATGCCTCGCTTGCTTTTGCTATTTGCTATGTACTATTCATGTGGATCGTGGGCTATATTATGGATAAACGAAAAATATATATTAAGGTCTGATGCTTTTATACCTGAGATCTGTCATCGATAAAAATCAATTTTACTTATGAAATTTTTACATACTGTTTGTTTTGCTTCAATACTATTTTTTTTCGGAATTTCTTTGAAAGCACAGGAAAAACACTCGAAAACCCCAGAATTCCTACAATACACCAATAGTGTCTGGGTAGATTCCGTGATGAAAAGTTTAACCCCAAATGAGCGTGTTGCACAACTTATTATGGTTGCGGCATATTCAAACAGGGGAGAGGAACATCGCCAGGAAATCCTTGAATTGATCAAAAATCAAAAAATAGGCGGGTTGATCTTTTTCCAGGGAGGACCTGTACGGCAGGTTTCCCAGATGAACGAATATCAGGCAGCTTCAATGGTCCCATTATTAGGCGCAATAGATGCAGAATGGGGATTGGGAATGCGTCTGGACAGCACAATTAGTTACCCGTATCAAATGACCCTGGGAGCGATCCAGAATGATTCTATGATCTATAAAATGGGAACCGAGGTGGCCCGGCAGATAAAACAGGTAGGCTTGCATCTCAATTTTGCCCCTGTGGTAGATGTAAATAATAATGCAAACAATCCGGTAATCAATTTCCGTTCATTTGGGGAGAATAAATACAATGTCGCTGAAAAAGGAATTGAATATATGCGCGGTTTACAGGATGGCGGAGTGTTGCCAACTGCAAAACATTTTCCCGGCCATGGGGATACGGATACCGATTCACATTTTGCTTTACCTCAAATAAATCATTCCCTAAAAAGGTTGGATTCCCTGGAACTCTATCCGTTCAGGGAAATAATAAAAGCCGGGATTGGAGGGGTTATGGTTGCCCATCTGGATATCCCGGTATTGGATTCAACAGGAGTACCTTCAACATTATCAAAACCCATCATTTCCGGTTTGTTAAAAAACGAATTGAACTTTGAAGGTTTAATAGTTACCGACGCGATGAATATGGAAGGGGTAACCAAGGACAATTCTCCCGGAATTGTAGATAAAGATGCCATTCTTGCCGGGAACGATCTTTTGGAATTCACAGTGGATGTGCCCCTAGCCATTGCCGAGATACGCAAAGCTATCAACCAGGGCCTTATCTCACAGGCAGAAATCGATAAACGCTGCAGAAAGCTTCTGGCCCTCAAACAATGGGCGGGTTTAAATGAATATCATCCTACTTCTTCGGTAAATCTTTTGGAAGATCTGAATACTTCTGAAGCCGAATTGTTCAGCAGAAACCTCACCGAAGCTTCCCTTACCGTGCTTAAAAATGACAAGGATATGTTGCCATTAAAGGATTTGGAAAACCTTCAAATCGCCTCGGTTTCTTTTGGAAGCAAAAACAGTGTTTTTCAGGAAACCATAAATTTATACGCAGATATTGCTAATTTTCATCTTTCCAATGAGGCAACGGCGGAGCAGGTAAGTGAAATAAAAAGCGAACTCAAAAATTATAACCTGGTCCTTGCATCTGTTTATGACCAAAGCAAATTCCCCAGGAACAATTTAGAACTTTCCGGGGAGGCTCAGGAATTCCTGAGCGAATTGGCAGGTAAAGAAAATACGGTTGTCACATTTTTTAAGAATCCCTATGTCCTGGATAAATTTGTGGGTATAGAAAACTCCCCGGCTTTGATACTTACCTATCAGGACAGTAAAAACGCACAGGATCTGGCGGCACAGCTTATTTTTGGCGGAATTGGAGCAAGCGGAAAGCTCCCTGTGAGTATCGGTGAAAAATTCAAGGCGGGTGACGGAATGGATGTTGAAGGCGGGATACGGTTTAAATATACCCTGCCGGAAGAAGTGGGAATGGATTCAGAAATACTCTATAAAGGTGTAGATTCCTTGATGCAGGAAGCTATTAAAGCAAAGGCTATTCCAGGAGGACAAATTTTGGTAGCCAGAAATCAAAAGGTGGTTTTTCATAAAGCTTATGGAGAACATACTTACAGCGATACTTTAAAAGTAAAACTTACTGATGTTTATGATTTGGCCTCGGTCACTAAAATTTCGACTTCAATGGCTGCTTTATTAAAATTGTATGACGAAGAGAAAATTGATATAAACGCAACTTTAGGTACGTATTTGCCAAAATTCAGAAATTCGAACAAGGCGAATATTCCGCTTTATGATATACTTACCCATCAAGGCAGGTTAACCCCCTGGATTCCCTTTTGGAAAAACACCCTTCGCAAAAACGGGAGCTATAAATGGTTTACCATAAAACCCGATTCCTCCCGGATATATCCGATAAAATTGACCCCGAATATGTATTTACACAAAAATTATCCGGATAAAATTGTCAAGGAAATCAGAAAATCACCTTTGTTGGAAAAGAAAGAATATAAGTATTCGGACCTCTTTTTTATTCTTGCTCCCCGGATAGTTGAAAATATAACCGGAGAAGATTTTGAAAGCTTCCTTCAGAAAAGTTATTACAGGTCCTTGGGAGCAGGAAGTCTGAATTTTAATCCGTTTAAGAAATATCCTTATAATCGGATCGTGCCCACAGAGAATGATTTTATGTTCCGGCATCAGCCTATCCACGGCAGTGTTCATGATGAAGGTGCCATAATGTTGGGTGGAATTTCTGGTCATGCGGGACTTTTTGGGAATGCCAACGATTTGGGAAAACTTATGCAGATGTATTTGAATATGGGAAAATATGGAAACAAAGAGTACATTAAGGAAGAAACCCTGAAAAAATTCACTAGCACTCAATTTCCTGAAAACAACAACCACCGGGCATTGGGATTTGATAAACCCTATTTGGAATATAGAGGTGAAAACAGCAATACCGCGAAAGACGCAAGCAAGGGCAGTTTTGGACATACCGGTTTTACAGGAATTATGGTTTGGATGGATCCGGCAGAAGATCTTCTCTACATTTTCATCTCAAACCGTGTTCATCCCACAAGGGATAATACTCGATTATATCAATTAAATACTCGAACTAAAATTCAGCAGGTTTTATATGATGCGTTAAAAAAGGGATAATTTTAATTAAAATGAAGGATTGCTCTATTATTCTAAATAATTTCGGAATAATAGAGTTTTGTCATTTCAAGAATTAAGAATGAAATGTTAATAGGTTCTTAAAGAAAATGTATATTTGTTTGTTCAGCTCTTAATAAAACCTACTAATTATCATTATTTAGATGATGAAATATTTTTTTATGCCGATTGTCTCTTTGGTCTTTCCTTTTTGTTTTCAGGCCTTTTCCCAAAATTCCGTAAAGGGATCTTTAATCGACCAAAACCAAGGTCCCGTAGCATTTGCCAATGTTATATTGCTCCAAGCCTCCGATTCCACTACTGTATTTAAAGGAGCAGTTTCTGATGATGCCGGCGATTTTTCCTTCGAGAACATAGCCAAAAACTCCTATATGCTACAGGTAAGTTTTGTAGGTTATGAAAATTTTTTAAAGCGAATTGAGGTCAATGGGAACAATATTTTAGATACCATCACCTTGGCAGAAGCTGCTTCTGGATTAAATGAAATAACCATTACGGCCAGAAATCCTACGGTTACCAGGAGCATAGACAGGCTTATCTTTAATGTTGAAAAATCGACACTTTCCTCTGGAAATTCCTGGGATATATTAAAGAAAACCCCGGGAGTGATTTTAAATCAGGGGCAACTTCAGGTAAGGAATAGCGCGGTAACGGTGTATATCAATGACAAAAAAGTGCAGCTTTCGGCTTCAGAATTACAGTCTTTACTGGAAAGCTATTCTGCTGAAAATGTTAAATCGGTGGAGGTGATCACTAATCCCCCGGCAAAGTATGACGCTGAAGGTGGTGCAATTTTAAATATCATCACATCAAAGGCTTTGACTCCCGGCTATAAAGGAAGTGTGGAAAGCGCTTATACTCAGGCAATTTTTTCCAAATATAATTTTGGGACCAGTCATTATTTAAAATCCGAAAAACTCAACCTTTTCGCCAATTACAGTTTTAGTCCACGAAAAGATTTAAAAAAGGACGATAGTCATATTAATTTTATGGATGACAATGGAGCTGTATTCTCCGGCTGGAACACCGATTTTCAACGCATCACCCGTTCCAGGGCACATAATGCCAATATCATCCTGGATTATAATATCGATGAGAAAAACTCCCTGAGCTTTTCTTCAAACATCAATATCTCGCCCAATCGAACCTTTAACAATAAGGTACTTACCGATATTACCGATGGCCAAAATCAAATTGACTCAACTTTGATTACCAATAGCCTACTGAAAAATGACGAAAACAACCTTGCTTTTGACTTGAAGTTTGGCCATAAGTTTGAGAACGGAAATGAAGTTACAACTGCTGCACATTTCACTAAATTTGATCAGGAACGTGAGCAGGATGTTGCTTCAAATTATTTTGGAACATCGGGGCAAGCCTTGAACAATATCAGTTTTAATACAAAGGCCCGGCAGGACATAAATATTTTTACCGCACAAATAGATTACAGAGGAGCCCTGAATTCTGTAAATTTTGAAACAGGCGTAAAAATATCAAGCATTGATTCTGAAAGTGGGATCGATTTTTTTAATGCCGAAAGTCTTGAGAATTTATACGATAATCTTGCCGATAATTTTCTATATGATGAAAAGGTGTATGCTTTGTATGCCAGCTTGGCAAAGGATTGGGGGAAGTGGAGTATTAAAGGGGGGTTACGTGGAGAGATTACAGATTTGCAGGGAATTTCAATGTCTATGAATGAAGTGAATTCACAGGAGTATTTTGAACTTTTCCCAACCGCATATTTGCAGCATACAATTTCAGAAAATCATATTTTAACTATAGATTACAGCCGAAGGATTGACAGGCCAAGGTATGAGAGCCTAAACCCTTTCAGATATTTTCTGAATGAAAATAATTTTAATTCCGGAAACCCTAATTTAAGAGCGGCAATCAGCAATAATTTTAACTTTAATTACACACTTAAGAATCAGTATTTTTTCGATGTTTATTTTCGGGAACACGGAAATTCTCCGGCAGTACTCGGATTTCAGGACAATCAAAATTTAACTATCCGAAATGTGAGCACTAATTTGCTAAGCGACAAGTCCTATGGTTTAGATATTTTACATGGTCGGTCGATCACCAAATTTTGGTACTCGCAGCTTTATATGTCGGTATTTCATGACGAAAACACTTTTCTTGCCGTTGAGAGTAATAATGAAGAGCTTACCAATGAGGTGGATGCATTTTTCGGACAATTTTATAACAGCCTAACATTTACTGAAGACGGGACTTTTTCTGGAAATTTAACCCTCACTTATGTTTCCGATTATATTTCAGGATCCTATAAATTTGATCCAATGACGACTTTTTCCATAGGTTTCAGAAAGACTTTTTTGAACAACAGGGCTGAATTATCATTGAATTTTGAAGATATTTTAGATAAAACCAACACCAGATTGACATCTCGATATTTGAACCAGGATAATTCATTTTTCGCTCAGGAAGAATTACGATATGTTAGAATAGCCTTTAAATATAATTTCGGTAATTTTAGGCTGCAGGATAACAAACGAAGTATAGATGCGGCAGAAAGGGATCGGATATAAAATTTCAAAGTTCACTCAGCCCCATAAGGAGGGAATTAATTTTTTTTTGAAAAACTTACTTTTCAATTTTTATCTTAAGTACCAAAAATCGTAGATATTTTTTTTATACTGTTTTAAAATCACAAATTCTCGAATAAAGCCCTGATGGAATAAAAAAAGAATCCATTGCCCTTTACTGTAACCAAGGGCAATGGGTGGATTTGACGTTTATTTCAAGAACATTTTTTGTGAATTCAGCAAAACTGAAGTGTGTCTTTCCCTTTTTGATGTTTTTTGAGTTCCCCCTCCGGGGGTTATGGGGATTTTCTTTTTTTTGCGTAATTTTGCTGACTTAATTTATTTGAATTGGCAAAAATAGGTAACATAGATGTAGGGGAATTTCCATTGCTGTTGGCACCGATGGAAGATGTGAGTGACCCTCCATTTCGCGCTTTATGCAAGGATCAGGGAGCAGATGTGGTGTATACGGAATTTATTTCCTCCGAAGGCTTGATACGCGATGCCGCCAAAAGCATGATGAAACTTGATATTTACGAGAAGGAACGCCCGGTTGGGATTCAGATCTTTGGTGCCGTTTTGGAATCCATGTTGCAAACCGTTGAAATTGTTGAGAGATCCAAACCTGATATTATAGACATTAATTTTGGATGCCCGGTTAAAAAGGTTGTTTCCAAAGGCGCTGGAGCAGGAATTTTGAAAGATATAGATTTGATGGTTTCCTTAACTGCGGCCATGGTGAAACACACCAATTTACCGATCACCGTAAAAACACGATTGGGTTGGGACCAGGATTCCATAAGAATTGTGGAGGTTGCCGAACGATTGCAGGATGTGGGAGCGAAAGCTATTTCCATTCATGGGCGAACCCGAGCACAGATGTACAAAGGCGACGCAAATTGGGCTCCGATAGCCGATGTTAAAAACAATTCCCGAATGCATATTCCTGTTTTTGGGAATGGCGATGTGAATTCCCCCGAGAAAGCGATGGAAATGCGTGAAAAATACGGGTTGGACGGCGCGATGATAGGACGTGCAAGCATTGGATATCCGTGGTTTTTCAGGGAAGTGAAACACTATTTTAAAACCGGGGAACATATGGCTCCTCCTACTCTGGAAGAGCGGTTAGAAGCAGCCAGGAAGCACCTTCAAATGTCCATCGACTGGAAGGGTGAAAAATTAGGCGTTTTTGAAACACGGAGGCATTACACCAATTATTTTAAAGGAATCCCACATTTTAAGGAATACCGTTCAAAAATGGTGACCAGTGATCATTCTGTCGATGTTTTTGCTGTATTCGACGAAGTAGAAAGGGAATTTTCGGGACACGAATTCGTTTAAACCTCCAAAGCTTTTTTGCTTCGGCTTGCCGCAATATAGGAGGCCACCAGTCCTAAGATCCCAATGGTGAGAAACACCAATATTATATTGGCTGTTTTTATCTTTACCGGGTAGGGAAGGCTGGGAGTGATCATCACCAGATTGAAATGAAGTTGAAGATATACCAGGCCAATCCCGCATACCAGGCCAAATGCACCCCCGGCAATGGTCATTAATGCGCCCTGCAGAAAAAAGATGTTTTTGATACTGTTGGGGGTAGCTCCCAGGTTGTGAAGAGTCCTTATATTTTCCCTTTTATCCAGGATTACCATAATAATGGAACCAATTACATTGAACAGGGCAATGATTAATACCAAAGTAAAGATGAGATAAACCGCCAGATTTTCGGTATTTAGCATTTTATAAAGGGTATCATTGAGTTGCGCTCGGTTTTTAATCATTACTTTTTCAGCAAAAACTTTTCCAATTTGTGAGGTCACAATTTCCCGATCTACCTCTGGATTCAATTTCAGCTCGATTGAAGAAACCTGATTTTCATCTAATTCCAACAATTTTCGGACAAAATTAATATTGGCAAATATATATTTGCTGTCCAGTTCTTCATTTACGCTATAAATTCCTGTAACAATAACACTCTCTTTATTGAAAGCATCAGCAGGATTTGTGATCTGGCCTTTCCCGGGGCGGGGAACCATGATATCGAGCAAATTGGTATAATCAAAAGCGCTTAAGGTGAGCAATCTTGAAATCCCGTTTCCCACTACTACCTGAAAATCACTTTCTGTAAGCCAGTTTCCATAAACCAGGGAACTGTCTATATTGTTCACCTTTTGATAATTGGCATCTACGCCTTTAATAAAAGCTGTGTGGTTTTTGGATCTGTAATTTAGAAAAACCCGTTCCTCAATTATTTCAGAATGGGCATGGATTCCTTCTATTTTTAGAAGTTTTTCCTTTTCTTCTGAAGAAAAAGTTATTGTTTTTCCGGTTGATGGAAATACCTTGAGATCCGGATCAAATTCATTGGAAAAAGAAAGGCTGAAATCTTTCAGGCCCGAAAAGCCTGAGAGCACAATAATTAAAGAGAAAGCCCCTGCAAATACACCAATGGCAGCAATAATGGTAATAATATTGATCGCATTGTTGCTGCTTTTGGTAAAAAGGTACCGCCTGGCAATGTAGAGGGAAAAATTCACTTTAAGATTTTTTCCGACGTCCCAATAGATCGGGTTTGTCAATAGGATTATCTTCCCCTTTCATTGATTTTTCTATTTTTTCTATGTAGTCCAGGGAATCGTCCACAAAAAAGTTCAAATCGGGCATACGGCGCAGTTGATGCTTGGTGCGCTGTGCCAATTCATGTTTGATCTTAAATTTTATCAGATTGATTTCATCTAATATTTCCTGTGCATTTTTAGAGGGAAAAACACTGAGATATGCTTTTGCTATAGAGAGATCGGTAGTTACCTTTACTTTAGAAACAGAAATCAAAATTCCAGTAATCCCGGAATCCCTCAAGTGGTTTGAAAGGATTTCTGCCAAATCCTTTTGTAAAACCCCGCCTATTTTTTTTTGTCTATTTGTTTCCATAGTGCAAAAGTAACATATTTAAATAGTATAGTATTTTTATAAAGGGAAATTAGCTGATTTTTCTGAACACATTTATACCAAATTTTAGCCTATTACGGAAGTTTGGAGAGCCAATTTCAGCAAACATGCAGGATGACCGAATTATTTATAAAAGACTTTGAGATTATGTAATACAGATCTAAAGAAATTCACGACTATTTTTTAAGAGACTTCGCATCTAATTTAATACTTTCAAAATAAAGGTCACTATCTTTAAAATTCAACAAATAAGAAAGATGAAGCGTATTGAGCATATTGGAATTGCCGTAAAAGACCTGAAAGTCGCCAATAAAATTTATAAAACCTTGCTGGGAGTAGCGCCTTATAAAAGGGAAGAAGTTGAAAGTGAAGGAGTGATCACCTCCTTTTTTAAAATTGGAGAAAGTAAGATCGAATTGTTAGCAGCTACAAGAAATGACAGTCCAATCGCTAAATTCATTGAAAAAAGAGGAGAAGGGATACATCACATTGCCTTTTTGGTGAATGATATAGTCTCGAAAATAAGTCGGTTGGAAAAGGAGGGTTTTGTTTTGATCAGCAAAGAAGCCGGGAAAGGTGCTGATAATAAGATGGTTGCATTTCTGCATCCAAAATCGGTAAATGGGGTTTTGGTAGAGTTGTGCCAGGAAAACAAATAGTGAATAAAAAGTTTGGTGTGTAATGTGTAATTATATAAATTTGCCCACCCGATAGCGATCGGGATCAGGTCCCATAGCTCAGCTGGTTAGAGCACCTGACTCATAATCAGGTGGTCCTTGGTTCGAGCCCAAGTGGGACCACGCTAGTAAAGACAAGGCTTCCGAGAAATCGGAAGCTTTTGTTTTTGGGGTTGGTATAACGCAAAAAACAAGAGAATGCTTTGTATACTTGTCAGACAGAACCATTGATCCAGTTATAAGCAATGCCGGCACATCATCCAATAGGCCGTTTTTTTCAGGGTTCCGAGAGGTTAAGCAAAACTTATCAAAGGGTAAGCAACGTTTATTTTACTTAACAATTTCTGAATACCATATTTTTTAATTATTCACTATAAAGGTGTAAACGTAAACTCGGATAAACCTTATATATCAATAGATTCCACCCTATTAAAGGACTTTTGAAAACAGTACGTTTACAGGGCTTTTATTATAAAAAGGGACGAATGAGGGCAGTAATATTCCGTCATATAACTGTACAAATGGGGATAAATTTGAAGTATTTAAATTGGCAATTATGATTTCCTAAATAAATATAGTGGAAAATTAAATAATTATTTTCGGAATGGCCTTATTTTTGAACAATGTATTCTACAACAGATTGAAGATCATAAAATTATAATCGGTTGGGCTTTAGTAGAGCAGGAAAGGTAATGATCTGTTAGGATTTGATAATAGGTTTATGGTAATAAGTTTCTGAAGAAACACCTATTAGTAAGAATGAGTGTTTAAAGAATACAGAGTCCTGGGGGGATCGTAAAAATCCTAATGAACCATTGATGCGCATCAATTATTCTTTTGAAATCATGTGGGGTATATTATTTTTCAAATGAGTGAGAATGAATTAATACTGTATGGTCTAATGGCTAATTGTGGTGATATTTTAATAATTCAAAATCATATTTAGTAATATTCTCCCATTCTCCGATAAATGACTTTCCCCGGTAATTAAAAACGTTAAATATTTATTGATTGAGCTAATTTATTCTTATTGTCTTTAGATAATTGAAAATTTTTGCCTGAAAATCTTTAGAATATTTGAAAATAAAGAAATTTGGGTTTTTTTTATCGATAAAAGGAGCTATTTTATCGAAATGATTTGATTGTTAGTATCTTTTAAGATAAGTTTGTCGTACATATCTATTTATTATTAACCTAATTTATGAGAAGATTAATCTTAACAATTTCGGTTATTTTGTCAATAGGACGATCATATTTTTCTCAATATTTTGCCAAATAGCTTTAAAACCTATGTTTTTAATAATCCATGTAGTACATTACGCACGATTATGAGAAGACAAGTGCGAAATAAAATTCTTTCATCAGGATTCATGGTGCTTTTGTCGATTTCCGCTTGGGCTTTATCTAAAGAACCCCCAATCCCTATGAAGGCTTCAGCAGGCCTTCCTCCTCCTCCTCCTCC
>JBGSWA010000245.1:0-6280 GCA_041752645.1 Gillisia sp.
AAGGTATTGTTTATGTAAGACCTGGCGTTACCCTTACTATCAATCCCGGCATTACTATTCTGGGTAAAACAACTGCTTTTGGAACACCTCCAGACCTTGTAAATCTTGCCAACAATAAAGGAACGTTGGTTATTGAGAAAGGCGGTATCCTGATCGCCAACGGAACTAGTGGGTCTCCTATCATCTGGACATCTACCAACGCTGTTGGATTCCGTAATGTGGGTGACTGGGGTGGACTCGTTGTTTTAGGAAATGCGCCGATTAAAACCACATCAGGGGCAACTACAAATAACTTTGAAGCTTTTGCTACTTTAACAAATGGAAGAAATTCTTATGGAGGTGTTAACGCTGCAGATAATTCCGGTTCAATAACTTTCAACCGGTTTGAATTTGGAGGTGGTACCGTTACAGCACTTAGTGCTGAAGTAAATGGCCTTACACTGTGTGGTGTTGGTTCGGGAACAGTAATTAGTCATGTAGAAGTATTAAATTCCGGAGATGATGGTTTTGAATTTTTTGGTGGCACAGTGAATGCCGACCATCTATTGTCTTTCGGCAATAAAGATGATGATTTTGATTTTGACGAAGGATACCGTGGTAACTTACAATTCATCATTGCTTACAGAACTGATTTAGCTGATAACTCAGGTTCTGCAAACATCGAGTTGGATGGTAATGCAAGCGCTACTTTCTTCCCTGGTACTGCAAGAACCCGTCCGTTTATCGCCAATGCAACTTTAATAGGTCCTGCTTCTGCTATTCCCCGTGTTAACCCAGGAGGTGCCTCACAAGCCGGGCGTTTTGATGCAGGTATCTACACTAGAAGAAATGGAAGGCTCGCTTTGTTAAATTCTATTATTATTTCACAGGCTTTTCCAACGTCATTTGCTACTACCGCAACAACAGATTTTTCTTTCTTTGGTGCACGTCCACCACTTGATAATGATTCGTCAGTTGCTATTGCTAACATTTTTCAAGCTAATGATTTGAATAATGCGGTGCTTTTAGATGCAAATGAAGGTAATCCTATTTTCCCTGGAACTGTGAACGTTAATCAGATCAATGATTTAGGCGCAAAATCTAACACTGCCCTTTCTTCTTTTAATGATTTCAATTTAGGTGGCTTGATAGAGAACCAACCTGCTTCTCCTTCATTTTCTGGTGGAATTAACTTAGCTGCACTAGGTTTACCTTTTGTAGGCACTACAGAAAGAGGTGGTGTAATCAGTACGGATATTTGGACTGCAGGTGCCTGGATTTCAATTGCTTCAAACTAAAATTTATTAGTGGGTTTTATTTTCAAATA
Source organism: Gillisia sp. (assembly GCA_041752645.1). Classification (GTDB taxonomy): domain Bacteria; phylum Bacteroidota; class Bacteroidia; order Flavobacteriales; family Flavobacteriaceae; genus Gillisia. Next base: position 1,307 of record JBGSWA010000245.1, read on the forward strand.
AGTATAAACTATTAGTGCTAAAAAAGACCAACGTAAATGTTGGTCTTTTTTATTTTTAACCTGAACCATTACATTTACCAATAAGTTTATTTACTAAACGCAAAAAAACAATTGGTTTTTTAGAAGTTTAACTTTGGTTAAACTATTAAAGCTTATATAAGCAATCTTTAAAGGAAGCTTTGATAGATACCATCCATGAACCAATCTTTGCGTTTACACTGGCAATGTACCACTTAGCCTCGGTTCGTTAATTTCGGCAGCAAGACCACTCAATCAGAAAATAGATTGGCTATAATTTTTTTGAAAGAAGCAAAACATTCGTACTGCTGATTGCTGGCAGCGTTAACCAGAAAAAGCGAAAGCATTAAAGACAGCGCTAATAATATGAGGTAGTTGCAATCGATTGGGAGTTTCTACCGGTTCAATTACCACAATTGCGTAACCAACTAACGATAAATGTTCATCAATGAAAGAACAATATAAAAAATTTCTTTAGTAGCTATTTGACCGGAAAAATTTTCTGAACGCATTATATTCACTTTGCCCATATCCTATCTATTGTTGGAAATTAATTTTAGGATAGGTTTGTATCTCTAACAAGAAGGTACAATTCTCTATACATTATTACTCAATATTCGCATCGGTACTCCATATTGAAAAAAAGTTATTTTTATTACCCGACATCAACTAACTCGTTCAATCCGCTGTGCCCTTATTACAGCTTAACAAAGTGGACCATTGCTAAAAAATAAAAATAAAAATAGATATAAAAGCCACGGTAACAAAAAATTCATTATTAGTAACCCAAAAAGTATTTCGCAAATTAAATCTGTTGTCAGACTTATTTAAGGCGGTCAATATCCTTTAACCAATTTGCCCTTGACAGGTTCCAAATAGAAGAAAATGCTTCCGGCTTAAGTCCTGCCTCTAAGTCCTTTAATAAAATACCGGCCTTGGTAAAAGTTGATACTGAACCTGCCTTATTTAATATACTTGCGGCACTCACGCCCGTTTTAAACTTATTAGGGTTGATAAAACCAGCTAGCGAGGTAATGTTTTTAACAAAAACTGTTACATCAGAGATTTTCTCAGCATTCACAATAAAAGACTTTTTTTGTTTCGCATGTTTTGTTAAATAACTCGTAGTATTAATGGCTTTAGCAAGTGTTGATATTAATAGTCCGGGCGCTGTCTTTATCGGTTGATTTGAATTATTTGTAGTATTTTCTGCTTTTAACTGGGCGATGGTATTAAGTGAAAATATTAAGAAAATGGCTGCACTGAATATTTTACGTTTCATATAAATCTTGTTTTAAATTTTAGTTATTGTAAAAATGTTTTTAGTAACTGGAATGTATTACATATTTAGAAATAATCTTTTTAAAATCATTTCTAAATAGCTGTAAATCTAAATTAATTTTTACATGCCTGCGTTAACAAACTGTTACCTTGTTTTTATTTTTTTTATCCCATACTATCACTACACAAAACGGTATGCTTTTACCTCAAATGTGTAAATAAATAAGCTTTTCTAAAGAACAAATAAAATCCGTTTGTAAGTGTGGATGGAATAAGTACAAGGTTAATTTATATAATCCGTAATGGTAACAGTTCGTTAACAATAAGTTTAAATCAATGTCTCACCTTGTGTCTCAATTCAACATCCCAGAAAAAGTCATTCCTTAGAATATCCTGATATACTATCATTTTATTTCGAATTAAAATCCTTTAAATCCGGCACCGCAAAGCACTGAATTAGTGATCGGAAAATTATTCTTGCGTTCTTGAATTAAAAACTAATTAAGTCGTCTGTGTTAATGAAAATTGCAACAGGTTAAAATTTTTATATGGTACATAATAAAATTTCAATAGGAATGAACGGTTCAATGCTTGACGATAAGCCAACCGGCGTTGGAGTATATTCCTTTAATTTAATCAATCACTTATCTACATTATCGGTAAACAGCAACGTTAATACAATCAGTGTTTTTACTCCTACAAGTTTAAATTTAAATAAGCACGTTAATATCATAAAAATTCCAGAATTATTGCAGTCATCGAGGCACGGAAAACTGGCGGCTCTATGTAGGTTTTGTTGGAATACTTTTTTTTATCCGATGCAGGCCCGCAAGTTTGATCTACTGATAAGTCCGACCACTCATGGAAGTTTTTTGCTAAGCAAACAAATTATCACCATTCATGATCTGCTTTCATTAAGGTATAAAAATATCAGCAGTCATCAACGTTTTTATTTTAAGTACATACTGCCATTTTTAATAAACAGAGCCCAACTAATTATTGCAGTTTCGGAGAATACTAAGAAAGATATCATACATTTTTTTAAATGCCCGGAAGAAAAAATAAAAGTAATCCACAATGGATACGATAACGATCTATACTTTCCCGGAACTGAAAAAGATGATTTGATTTATCGGGAATACGGCGTAAAAAATTACTTTTTATCAATTGGGCCTACTTACCCGCATAAGAATTTTGAAAAATTGATCAATGCCTGGAACAACCTGAGCGAGCCAATAAAACAGGAACATCCACTAGTTATTGCAGGTGGTAAAGAAAAATACATTAAAACATTGACACTATTGGTTAAAAAGTTAGGGATTGAAAATAAGGTTTTTTTTTTAGGTTATGTTCCTATTAAATTCATGCCCATGCTTTACCGGGAAGCAACTGCGCTTGTGTTTCCAAGTTTGTATGAAGGGTTTGGTATCCCGTTGTTAGAAGGTATGGCCTGCGGTTGTCCGGTGCTTGCTTCTAATACTTCATCAATTCCTGAGGTTTGCGGAGATGCTGTGTTGTATTTTAATCCTGATGACCAGGCTTCTATAACTACCTCAATGTGTACCGTTTTGTCAAGTAGTCAAATAAGGATTGCTTTGGCTGAAAAGGGGTTAATACAGGCAAACAAGTTTTCGTGGAAAAAAATGGCCGAATCTTTCAATACAGAAATAGAAAATTATTTCAATAAAAACTAAAACTTTAATATATGATTGAAATTAGTTGCTCCATTGTTTTATATCACAATCCGGTAGAAGAAATAAAAAAGACTGTTGAAAGTTTCCTTAACAGCACAAGGAATATTAAGTTATATCTGGTTGATAATTCATCAGATGACTCATTAAGATTTCAATTTCTTTCGCCACAGATTAAGTACATTTTTAATGGTAAAAATCTTGGTTATGGATCTGCACATAACATAGCTATCAAAGAATCATTGGGGAAATCTATTTACCATATCATCCTGAACCCTGACATCGAATTTGATCCTTTAGTGCTAAATGGTTTATTTGACTTTATGCAACAGAATACGAATGTTGGTTTAGTTATGCCAAAAGTTCTTTACCAAAACGGAGAGTTGCAATATTTATGCAAAAAGCTTCCATCGCCTGAAGATTTATTTTTAAGAAGATTCCTTCCAGCTCCATTAAAGGCCTTCATCAAAAAAAATCTTGAAGAATATGAACTACGGCATAAGGATTACAATAAAATTATGGAAGTTCCCAATCTATCGGGCTGCTTTATGTTTATAAGAACTTCAGTTTTTATAAATGTTGGGATGTTTGATGAACGCTTTTTTATGTATCTGGAGGATACGGATTTATCTCGTAGAATTAACCGGTATTATCAAACTGTTTACTACCCATTAGAGACCGTCACACATGCTTATAAGAAAGCATCCTATAAAAAGTTTAAGCAAATGAAACAACACTTGAATTCATCGATCCAATACTTTAATAAATGGGGTTGGTGGAATGACGAAAACCGCTTCTGGATTAATAGTAGCACCATCAATTCTAGTTCTTTTGCCCCTCATTTTGAAAAAGAGCATCAAAGTATCAATCTACATTCTAAAAAGTTTATTACTACTTCGTAATGGATAAAATAAAAAAGGGAGTATCAGTAATAATTTGCTGTTTTAATAGTTCCTTACGCATAAGCGACACATTACAAGCTCTGGCAAAACAGAAAATTGATGCATCAATTTTATGGGAAATCATACTCGTAGACAATGCATCGAAGGACGACACTTCTGCCGTAGCTGCTCAAATCTGGCGAATGTATAATACTGGGATTATTCTGCGGGTTGTACACGAACCGACTCCAGGTCTGGGTTATGCACGTAACAGAGGGTTTAAAGAAGCTAACTTTTCAGTATTGTTATTTTGTGATGATGATAATTGGCTTGCCCCAAATTACATTCAGGGTGTTTTTAGAATATTGGAAAGAGACGCTGCAATTGCTGCCTGTGGTGGAATGGGTGTTCCGGTTTTCGAAACAGAAGAACCCTACTGGTTTTATAAATATGCAGAAGCATTTGCTTTAGGCACACAGAAAATAAATTTCGAGGATGGCAAACAGTTAAGTTTATATGGAGCCGGATTAGCCATACAAAGAAACGTATTAATAGAATTAAATCAGTCTGGTTTTCAACCCTTATTAAACGACAGGACTGGTAATAAGTTATCATCGGCTGGTGATACGGAACTTACTTATGCAATTGTTTTATTGGGTTACAAGTTGTATTGTTCAGATGAATTAAAATTCTTTCATTTTCTACCAAAGGAACGATTAGAATTTAGCTATTTAATTAATCTTTTTAAAGCATACGGCACTGATGGCCCATTTAGAAATTTATATTATGCATATATTAGTAATCGCTTTTTTCATAAACTTATAAAAAACTGGTTTTTTCACTTTTTACTAAGCCTATACCGCCTTATCAAATATTTAATCATTCCTCCAAAAAAGTATGGGCGAAAAATCTATTTCAACTGGAATCTATCGTATATAAAACAATTGATTTTTATGTTTAGAAATTATGCACGAATTAAAAGACAAATTGTAAATCTCAAAAAAGTCAGTTCTCCGGAAAAAATAAACATCACGGAAACGGCCACCTTTTCACTGGAACCAAAATAACAAATCCTGCCATGAAAAAATATTATATTAGTTCAA
>JBGSWA010000246.1:0-10315 GCA_041752645.1 Gillisia sp.
CTTTTCCTTCTACATCACCATAAGCATCGCATAAGGTTACAATTGGCGATGCCCCAGATGTATTGCCATATTTACTCAATGTTAAGGGCATTTTTTCAGCAGGTATTTTAAGCTTCCTGGCTATTTGTTGTAAAATATACAAATTGGCTTGATGAAAGGCATAACAATCATAGTCATCGACAGTGGTATTGGTTAATGCCCAAAAATCTTTCAGTAGTCTGGGAATATCACTTATGGTAAAGGTGAATACGGAGGTTCCCTGCATAATAGAGTTATGAAGATTCCGTTCAATTCCATCATAACACACTTCATTTTCATGACTTGCCTCTAAATTTCTATATCCCCCTGCAGGAACAATTAGGTATCTGTATCCATTTCCATCTGAACGCATTAACGAAACAATAGGAGATGCGTCTTCCGTTTTTTCTAATAATATAGCCACACTCGATTCACCTATCAACATCAAAGAGGCCCTGTCATTAGGGTTGGTGGTTTTGCCAGCTGTATCACCCACAACCAATAAGGCCTTTTTAATAGTAGAACTGCTCATCATGGAGGCTACGGCCTGGATACCATAAACCATAGCGGAACAACCCAAACTGATGTCAAAAACCGCTGTATCAATCGAAAGACCTAAACGTTTGTGTATGATAAATGCTGAGGCGGGTCGTCTATAATCAGGACTATGAGATCCAAAAACCAAGGCGCCAATTTCATTTCTATCGATATTTTTGTGTTGCAATAATTTTTCTGCTGCGGTGTAACCCAAATCAGATGCTGTTTGATGCTGTGAAGTTCTACGTGTTTGTGTAATACCCGTCATAAGCATAAACTTATCTACTTCTTCCGCTCCAAAAACATCTTTAAACGTTGCTGTCTTTGTAATATTGCTGGGCATAGCACAAGCCATACCAGCAATTCTTATATTGTTGAAATTAAAAACCGGCATATCTATTTTTTTAAAAGTCTGTTCGTTTGGCTGGATTGCCCATGTATAAAAACCCATCCTTGGTTTTTGTAATTACCATACTGCCCGCTGCTATTCGGGTTTTGGAACCAATTTTTATATTTTGTAAAATAATGGAACCAATTCCAAAAAAATTTAAATCTCCAATCTGTGTGCCGCCTGAAATACGTGACAAAGGCATGAAAACATTAAATGACCCCACCTTAACATCATGGGCTAAAGCCGAAATACTATTGAATTGATTAAAATCGCCAATCGTTACATCGCAGGAAAAAGAACAACCCCTAACCACCACATTACCCTTCCCAATTTTAAAAGTGATGGGATCGGCAAATGCTACATCCGGATGAATGATATTTGGGAAGTCAATTAGACTGTTGGTGATATTACCGACTATTTTTTGCATAATATTCGGAATCCCAATGGCAAAAACAATGCAAAGAGGGGTATTCCATTGTTGAACGTCATTTATTCCACCCAAAACCTTTCCAAAATGAGAAACCGGTGTTCCTTTTTGGACACCATCATCAAAAAAACCAACTATTTTCCAGGTAGGATTTATTTGGTTAATCTTATCAATTAAACAAGCTACCTCTTTTCCAAACCCTCCTGCCCCGTATATTGCTATTTCATTCATTTAGTTGTTTCCATTAAAGGGTTCAAACTTGAAAGCGTCTCCGGAAGTGATGTCCTTTCTTTGTATTACTTTTTTTAAGGTTAATGCAATTATCTTTAAATCCGTTTTTAAAGAAACATTGTCTACATACCAAAGATCTAATTCAAATTTTTTACCCCACTGAATTCCATTTCTCCCATTGCACTGGGCCCAGCCCGAAATACCGGGCTTCACTGTATGACGCCTAAATTGTTCCGGCGTGTACAATGGAATGTACTTTTCTAAAAGTGGACGTGGACCAATCAAACTCATATCACCTATTAATACATTGATTAACTGAGGCAGTTCATCCATTGAACTTGTTCTTAAAAAATGACCAACTTTTGAAATTCTAACTTCGTCTGGTAGTAATTTACCATTCTCATCTTTTAAATCCGACATGGTTTTGAATTTAAGTATCTTAAAAATTTTGGCATTCTTTCCCGTTCTGATTTGAGTAAAAAAAATACCGGCCCCTTTATTGGCAAAATTTAAAATAATGACAATGATTAATAAAATTGGACTTAAAACTACCAATGCAATGAATGAAATAAGCAGGTCAATTATTCTTTTAAAGAAAGGGTTGTACATAATTAAACATATAAAAATGCATTTGATTTAGAAAAGTTTTTTGATGCTTTCAGTGAATTGGCTGAAAGTCTATTTTTCAACATTGGATCAGCAGCAACAAGTTTAATATAATTGGCCATTTCAATTACTTCCTTATTTTCAAAGCACCTACCATTACTATAAGTATCGATCAATTTGGCTAACTCAGATGTTTTTGGTGCAATACATAAAATAGGAGACCCGGTGGCTAATAGATTATATGTTTTACTGGGAACACTTAAATTGGAAGTTTCATCGTTTAATGTTACTACGGATAAATCGGAAGAGGCTAGCGAGTAAGGTAATACAGCTGCTGGCTGCCAAGATAAAAATGTAACATTGGTAACTTGGTATTCTTTGATAAGCTGAACCAGTTTTTCTTTTTTCTGCCCCTCTCCAATCATCAAAAAGTGTATTCCATTATCGTCATTTAATAATCTGGCAACTTCAACTATAGTTTCAACATTATGGGTATAACCCATGTTGCCAGAGTAAAGAACTATAAATTTATTTTCAAGGTTATGCTCCTTTACAAAAGGATTATTTTCTTTTAACACAGTAGCAAAATTATCAGAACCTGCCCAATTCGGTATTGTTTTTATTTTTTCTTTTGCTGTATATTTTGATAGTAATTCCGCCATCCCATCGCTTAGGGTAATTAGTTTTGTAGCATTATCAAAAATTCTTTTATTCAGTTTAGCCCAAATTTTAAAAATTAAATTATTTTCCCTGATTCCAATCGTTCTCAAAGCGTCAGGATAGGTGTCATAAATTACAAGTGAAAATTTATTTTTAAGAAGTATTGATGAAAGATATCCCATTGGAGGATTAGTAAAATAAATAATTTCAAATTTTCTGTACTTAATTAATATTAAAAAAAATATTTGCAAACTCCCGTACAACCATGAATAAATTCTTTTAAATGTAGACGTCCGATCGTAACGAACTATCTTTCGTGTCTTTACTTTTGGCGAAAGTTCTCTCTCCATAGGCTTAATAAAACCAGCCATCAGTATCACCTCATCATATTTGGTAGTAAAAGCGTTTGCAATATCAATTGTTAAATAACCGCTATTTTGATTGACGAGTATAATTTTTTTCATTGTATTAATTTGAAATTATTTCTCCCAATTGATTGGTTGACATAAATTCAATATCAGGCCATTTTGTAAGCATAGTTTTCAATAAATATCTTAATGATTGAATTCCTTTTTCTCTATTTGCAGGTTCAATGTGACCAATGTAATTAACCCTGTGCGATGAAATGACTGCTGGTTTATTCCAAAAAAATGCAATTTCCATTTCATTTAAACATGAGTTGGCCCAATCTGAAATATTTTCATGTTCACCAAAGCATACAGGTTCAAAAAAGCAATTCCTGTTAATAATGGTTTGATTGTATTCGTTTTTGTCACCTATAAAATTCCACTCTTTTTTAAATGCGCCATCACCAATAGGATAAGTTCTTCTTTTTGATCTTGTTAAATACTTTACTCCCATTTTATTAAGCGTACTCTCTAATTCCTTTGGCTCCTCAGCATTCGGCGCTATGAAACAATTTGGTTGGTAACCCATATAATTGGAAAATAATTTACCAGCTTCTTCCAAATGCAAATGCAACTCTTTAACCTCCTCCATACTTTCCGGATGCAAGGCTCCCAAATAATTAGGAAAAACAAAATTTTTATATTTAGAAGCTCCAACCGACTTATACTGGAGTGCCTCTCTCATACCTTCTTTTCCCCCATGAGTTTGCAATATTTTCAAGTATCTTCTTGCATTTATATGCTCTCTTCCATGAATTTCAGGAAAAAATATCTTTTCTTCAACTCCTTTATTCCATAAATTGATGAGCTGGTCATGATTGGGGTATTCTTTTAACGTTTCGTGTAAAGGCTGGAAATGATAATTTTGATAGTTGCTTTCTTTAATTTTATCAAAATCAGGATTACCCATAATGCACATAGGTGTAAAAACAGGTGAATTCCCTTTCGAATCCCTGAAATCTTTCAAAACAGAAAAAAGCATATTTAAATCATCATTTGACTCTAAGCTTTCAAACGAATTATAATGATTTGAATCTACATTAAGTCCAATATTTTTAAGTTTTAAAAATGCTTCCTTACTGTATGTTCTTATGCTACCCCAATCATCAGATTCAATAACGACAATTTTTCTTTTTGTTCTCCACCCGGGAATATTGGATATATTTCTTTTTACTTTTGATATTAAGCTCATTTTTACTTCTGTGTCAGGCTTTTAAAAATGTTTAAATAATCCATAAACCGGGTTTCATCGTTGTACAATAACTCCGCTCTTGCTCTGCAATTTTCTGAAAGTATTGTTTTATTCTTTTTACTAATTATTTCAATTGCATTTAAAAGACCATCAACATTTCCCTTTTCTACTACTACTCCTGTTTCTTCATCAATTGATTCAGGACTACCACCTGTATTGTATGTTATTACAGGCGTTCCACATGCTAAAGATTCCAAATTGGTTGTTGGGAAATTATCTTGCGATGTTGGATTGATAAAAACTTCAGCGATTGAGTACCATTGGGCTAGTTCCTGGATACTTTCTGTTCTTTTAATTCCTACAACATTGGACGGTAAGTTTCTAATTTCATTATCATTGAGGCCAATGAGTACAATCTGATATTTTACATTGTCAATTTTCTCATTTAATTGTAAAAAATCATCGTATCCTTTTCTATTAGACCAAACACTAGCGCAACCTAACAATATTTTCTTATTGTCAAAACCATATTGCTGCTTTAGCATCGATGGCGTTTGTTTGAACAAATTTAAATTTATGGCAGATGGAGTAACGTGAACCTGAAAATGATTTAAATATGATTTTTTTACTAACCCACATAACCAATTTGAATGTGTAACCAATTCAAGATTGGGTATTTTTAAAAAAAGTTCTTTTTTATCTTCAAAGTTTTTGAACGAATTATCAATCCAGGAACTCGGATAATTTTTATACTTTGGACATTTTTCACAATGAGTTTGCCATTTATTGCAATTTATGTCATCAAAATAAGTACAATGCCCGGTAAAAGCCCAACAGTCAAAGAGGGTCCATAAAACAGGTATATTTGAAGTTGCCAAAAAATTAAAAAGTATTTCAATATTGATATAGTAGCCATGTAAATTATGCAAGCCTATAACATCAGGTTGTATTTCTTTAATTTGCTCTATTAATTTTAGTGTAGCTTTTTTTGATCCAAAACCATGTCTGTCAGTCAATAATGTTTTTAAGCCATGTGAATAAACATCCAATTGGCTACCTATTTTTATCAGCTTTGATACACTCTTACTGTTTTCTCTACCATAAGCAATATAACTCTCATGGCCATTTTGAATCAGTACTTTACCGATGTCTTCGGCAATTCGTCCCGTACTGCCCGAGTTAACAGTAGCATTTATTTGAAGTACTTTCAATTTAATTATTAATTATAAAACGATAAAATTGTTCCGCAATTTTACTGACTTCAAATTGTTTTACACTTTCCTGGGCGTTAGTACCCATTGATTCTCTCAATTGTTTGTCGTTCATTAAATAGGCTAATTTTTCTTCAAATTGTTTATAATCAAATAAGGGTACTAAATACCCATTTTGATTGTTTTGAATTAAATCTGCTGGTCCGGCAATACAATCAAAGGCAATTACTGGTAAACCTGCCGACTGTGCTTCTCCAATTACATTTGGAAAGCCTTCGGAACTGGAAGTAAATGCAAAAATTTTACTTCGCCGATAATAGCTTTCTACATCGCTTTGACTGCCAGCCAAAATAACCCTGTCAGTTGCATCCAAATCTTCTATCAGCATTTTCAGTCTAATCATATTTTGTTGTTTCAAAGCATCGTCTCCCACAATTATCAACTTCCAACCAGGTTGGTTGATTCTTACAAATAGTCGGATCAATTCATCATGGTGTTTTGATGTGATCAGCCTGCCCACAGACAAGACAATGTTTTCTTTCTGAACTCTGCTATCAGCTATTATGTTTCGAATTGGATTGCCAATAACTTTTATATTTTGATGAAGATTTTTTTTTCTGTAAATGTCTTTAGCTACATCTGTCTGCGCAATGATACCTTTTGCTTTAGGGTATAACCATCTTCTTAAAAACTCCTGTTTCTTTCCAAGATCTTTATTAGGCTGGCATCGATCAGAAACATACACCGGAAGTTTTTTACCCAATAAAGCGAGTAAAACAAAACTGTTCCAGGACTCGCCAAAACTTAAGACAGCGTTCGCATTTAGCGCAATTATTTTTTTTCGTATAAACCAAAGGGTCTTCATTGAACTCGTTGTTCTGTTTGAATCATTGAATTCAAAGACTGGTTTGTGTATCGTGATATTTTGCGGCAGCTGGTAGAAGATATCTCTTTTAATGCCATATAAGATCAGGTGAAGTTCAATATTAGATTTTGTCGAAAAGTAAACAGCCAATTCAGACATTACTCGTTCCATACCACCGGCATGTAAAGAAGGCATAACTAAACAAATTTTGATTCTGTATTCCAAATTATTGTATTCTATTTTACAGCCTGAATGAGAGCTCCTGAGGTAATAAAATCCTCTTCTTTGAAGCTTATATTTGGAATTTTGGGTAAATGATTCCGATGCGTAGTAGGCATGTGAACCGGAAGGATAAAACGGATTTTAAATCCTGCCTCTTTCATCATTTCCAAATGGGAGGAAAGAGGTAAACGGTTCATCGGATATTTCCTTCCATGCGAAAGAATTTCCCAAAATGTATTGTTTATAAACCAATGCCCATTCCACTCCTTAGTCATTTCGTGGGTTTTAAAATCAATCTGATGCGAGATTGCACCTCCAGGTTTTAACCAACGATACATCGTCTTGTAAGCAAATTCGATGTCTGCAACATGCTCCATTACTGCCTGAGAAAAAATTAAATCAAGGCTATCTGCTTGTACTGCTGATTTATCCGTCCAGGGAACTATATACTCGATTTTAACATCGGCCTTCGTATCCTGAAGGGCACCATATATTTCCAATGACCTTTGGTCATAATACTCGTCCGTCTTATTTAAAATTTCTGTTGGAAAAGAATAATCTGAAAGAGACGGCCCGACACTCTTAAATTTCCCTTTATTAGGAATGTCACGCTTCTTTTTAAAAAATTCTTTTAGTTCTTCACTAATGGCAATGTTCACAGGTGTATTTGAATGTTTAATAACATCTAAAGCACAATACTCATCAACGCCAGAGTAAATTGCGGATAAACCAATACCCAATGAATCCCCGGGTCCAATTTCTGCAACACGCCCTATATCAGATATGCTAGTGATAATTTTATTTTCAATCAAATAATTCAAATGGCGCAACCAAACACTGTAACAATATTCACTAGAAAAAGAACCGCCGCTGCCTGGTCTGGTGAAAAATTTTCTGGGAATAATATAACTTAACAAGCCTCTGACTAATGGATAAGTTTTAATATTGATCATTGTATCTTTATTTTATTTCATTTTAATGACACTAAGCATATCCTCAATCATCCACCCGTAAGGATTAAACTTACCTTCATGCCATTGCAAATTGCTATCCCAATAACCCGGGCAAGGGTCATACCCAACCATGGAGAAGCCATAACTTATCTCTACCACCAAAGGATTGCCCTTATCAAATACATAGTCTAAGGCGAGGCACTGCGTTTGTAATTTACGTGCTATATCAAAAGACAATTGAATGGTTGCTTCATCAAACAATTCCCTTTCATACAAAATATTACCACTACCAGAAGCCCTAAAATCATTTTCCCTTGTCATTCTTTTGATGGCAAATGCTTTATCGCCCACTACAATTACACGAATATCATGATCGTTGCCGGGGATGAAATCCTGGAAATAGATATAGCCTATTTCTTTGCCGCTTACTTTTGAATATGCAGGAGGAACAATAAATCTTGCAATACCTTTAAAAAGATCTTTCAACCCTGCTTTATCCATTTTATATTTACGAAACCGTTCTTTTAAATTATCATAAGCTGGGTATTGAGAAAAGCCGGTATTAAATGCCTTTTTAACTAATTTAATAGCAGATTTTTTAGTCTTTGCCAATTTTACATTAGTTGAACCTGCTCCACCTCGTAATTTAAAAACTTTCGGAAAGTCTGTTTTGTTTACCCAATTTAAAGCTTCATCTTTAGAATAAAAAGCATACGTTTTAACGGCTGGCAATGCCGCCTTTTCTAGCAAGTATTTTTGTCCCAGCTTATCATCAAAATGCCAGCCTGTATTGAAATTCGGAAATACTTTCATCCCCATTTGCTCTAGCGCAAACAACAATGGCTTCGCAAACACAATATCCTTTGGGCTTCCCTGGTGATGATGCCAGAGTAAACAACTGCAATCTGCTAATTGAGCTACAATGTCATTGTCATAGCAATTAACCATTTTGTAAGCAATGTTATTTACTTGACAATACTCAATCCAACGAACATTGAACGAACTACCAGGACTGTGAATAGCAATTTTCATTACGGCGATTTTAAATGTTTTATTATCCGTGTAATATCTATTTCTTTAATTTTTTTAGCAACATCTAAAATTGACACACTGGACTTGGGATAAAAAAGCAATCAACTTGTTTTTTATCCCGATAGTATTAATTTCTAAAGTACTCCTATCTCCGTGTGAGTAAAACAAATAATCGTTCTTTGATTTAATCATAATAAAAGCCATTTAATAATTATCAATCAGGACGATTTAATAAGTGCAGTATAATCAACCCAGCCTGGAGGCGGTATAGCATTTGTTGCATATTTTTCTAATTCATTTATCGGCGTTATACTACCGTTTAAAAAGATATCCGTTTTACGATTTGGAATGAACGATTTGGCAGCCATTAACAATGGAATGTCATTTATAGAAAGTTTCATCATCTTTGCCATGCAAATATCGACAGTTGCTGAATCATTGGTAAAGCAAATTACCCCAAGATTTAATGGGTCTGGTCTAAGCGGCCCATCACCCTGCCCACCTACGATACCGTCACAAAAGCTATATAAAAAACGTTGGGGTGTATCGGCCAATGTACCATCAGCCTTTCCATAATTTACAATCATGTTTAAATCCATTACCATCCGCCAGGTAGTATCGTTACCAAACCAGGCGGCACTTGGTTGATGCTGTTTAGTGGGCAATGAAATTTTCCAGAGTAAGGAAGAAAATCGTATCCAAAACCAATATATACGTTTTCCTTTTTTCCTATTGGCATTGTCCAATGCAAGCTCTGACCAATACCTTAATTTATTCTTGCCAGGGTAACTATCGCCTCCCATACCCGTACCACCAATGCGATGATGCGGTAAAAAATCCTTATCCCCATTAAGGCCAACTATATTTTTTAACGCACAGGTGATACCTGCCTTTTGGTGTGTTTTCACCTTGGGTAGAGATATTACTATGTCAGCCTCAAATAAGGCTTTGATGATACAGTATTTATGCATCCCCGGTTTGTGCGTAGCCATAAATTTGTCTGGATCATACTGACTTACCCTGAAAAGATTCTTTTCTGCAGAAGTAATAGGTTCTAAATAACTCTTTTTACCTACGTCGAAAATTACATACTCGGACATAGGATTGCGTTCTACATCAATATTGTTTACAGCAGTGTCAAATACTACCCGACGGAAATCTTTGATTGCCACCGGCACATTGTATTTTAATGCTAAGGTTTCAATTTTCTCAAGCAATGGAGTTGTAACCACTTTTTCCCAACGACAACCCTGTATAGGCGCATCGCCAAGTACAACAGAAGCCGGCTTTTTCGAAAGCACCCATTCCAGTACTGCAATCAGAAAATTATCATGTGTCCTAAGACAAATATCATCAAACGACCGGAAGGAGTGTTTTACCCAATTAGGCTTTAGCAGTATTTTTTTCCCTTGTAGGTTTTCTTCATTTAATACTTCACCGGAGAGTTTTTCTATAACTGAATGCAGCAGCACGGGATCATTGTAAAGTTCCTGCAAGGTTTCCACTGTCCGTGGTGTTTGTTCGTTGAACAATGTTTCGATATTTACAAAGCTTGGTTGCATT
>JBGSWA010000247.1:0-4261 GCA_041752645.1 Gillisia sp.
AATGACAGAAATATCAAAAGACCTGGCTTACCTGCATAGTTCAGGACGTTTATGGATCTCACCATTTTTTGAAAAGGCAAAACCTGATCCGGTTGCCGACTGGACCTTTTGCCAGACTGCTATTGAACAACCCGAAGCAGGGCAGGAGATGGGTGCCATAAGTACCATCAATCCATCCTGTAATCAATGCGGTTTACTCCCGGATTATAATTTTGCCGGCTATGGTTCCTTGAACCTGCTACACAACAACCTGGATCCATTAATCATTCTTTGCGATGATTGTGCCCGCCCGTACCACGGTTTCCATCAGGCTGAGGCTGATAAAAAGAAACCGCCACGCCAACTCTCGCTTTTCTAAACGGGCCCGCTAACCGTTTACCATCCCAAGGCGTAGCCGTGTCCCCCTTGCGCTCTGCAGAAAGTGTAGGCCTAAGCTGCTGCCCATAAAAAAATATACAGCAAAGTTAGCAGGGCGCCCCACGCACAATGGCCCGACCCCGGGCAACCAAAAGACTACGGCATAAACACACACCCACCGCACAAGGCTATCCTTTATTCCGTTTCCTTTTGGTTGTCCCGATGCGCCCTGCAGATAGATGCTTCTAAATTTTTTTATATGGAAAAGCAGCATCTTATCCCCCTTACTTTTAAGTGCAGGCGCAAGTGGGTATCGTTCACTACCAGCGGCGTATGGGAGTACTATCCGGTTCTCGTGGTTTGGCGGGCACCTGTCATCAGTGGTTTTGTACACTGGCATCTACGTTGGCAGCATAAGATCACCTTGGTCCGCGGGTAGCGGGCCTTTTTTTTATAAATACATATCCAGCAACTATTTGTTGAATCAGAGTTTCAAAGCAAAATGAAGGTTCAATTAAAATGAATACTTTTGACTTGATTGACAATAATCACTCATAAATAATATGTTAATACCATTTCGAAAATCAAATAAATGGGGGTTTTGTAACACTCAAAAGGAAATAATCATAGATTGCATTTTTGACAAAGTCAGACCATTTCAAAGGAGTGTTGCAGTTGTAAGGATTGGCAATAAATATGGCTTAATTGATTGCGTGGGGAATGTGATTATTAATATTGAAAATGAGAGAGTCGAAATTGACCAATTTCATAATATAGTTTGGGTCAATTTTAAGGGAAAATTTTCGCTTTTTTTAATTACAGGAGAGTTGCTTTTACTTAATTTTTGCGAAAGCTATTCATTCCTATATGATAGTTATTATCTGGTCAATAAAGAGGGATATGAATTTATTATAGATAAATGGGGGAATATTTTTTTAGATATGAAAGTCGAAAAAATTTGGCCTTGTGGAGGAGACCTATTTATAATTTGTGTAGAGAAATTTGGTTTATATAATTTATATAGCAAAAAAATTCTTAGTTGTGATTTTGACGATTTAAAGAAATTAGATGATTTAAATTTTGGAGTTTTTAATGGATCAAAATGGGCATTATACAACTATTCTTCTGATAATTTAAGTTCCTTTAAGTTTGATGATTTGTTTGAATTTAATAATGGTGTAGGAATAGCAAGTATCGATGACAAATACTTCCTAATTAATTGTGCCGGAGATTTTTTTCTTAATATTTTTTTTGACGAAATTGAATATCTTGTATTTGGATTCTATAAATATTTAAAAAATGAAAAGTGGGGCATAATAAATGTATTGGGGCATAATGTTGTTGCAAATAAATATGATTCAATAAAAAATTTTACAAGTGATACTTTTATTATTGAAAAGCAGGGTAGGCAAGGATTAATTAGTTGTTCTGGGAAGGTTATCATTGACCCAATTTTTAGAGAAATTGGAAAAATCACTGATGGACTAGCTCTTGCCACAATTGAAGGTTTCAGGCAAAGTATATTTGGTATAACGAATGGAAATTTTGGATATATTAATAAATTTGGAGAAACAATAATCCCATTTCAATTTGATTTTTGTAGAAATTTTGAAAATGGAATTGGATTGGTAAACTCAGGTGGAAAGTTTTCTATTGTCTCCGAATCTTATGTAAACGGTTATTGGGCTTTCATAGGTTCTAATGGAAGGCTATTGTCGGATTTTAAATATTCAAAAGTTGGCAATAATTATGAAGGCATCTATACTGTAGTCCAAAATTCGAAATGGGGCTTTGTAAATAACAATGGAGAAGAAATTATTCCTCCCCAATATTATTACTGTACAAATTTTGAGAATTCAATTGCATTAGTTGAGAACCATAAGAATCTAACTTTTTACATTGACTCCTCAGGCAATGAGTACTGGATGTAAGTGCCTTATTTATTAAATACTTACTTAATATATTAACAGTATTTAATCCTTATTTTAAAAAACAGATTTTACCTTCATGAAAATATTAACCATCGACTTTCTGATAGGGTTTATTTAATTGATAACCTTCTTTTGAATTATTTTAGGCTAAGAAAAACTATTGAAGCCTATATATTTAAGTTCATAAAAAAAAATTCCAATATGTTAGGCTAAAAAATACCCCGCCATTGCTGACGAGGTACTTCATTACCCAATAATTCCACTTTGGCTTACTGTCCACTCACCTGTACCAATGCCAGGGCATTGTAGGCTCCGTTTTTCAGCGAGTACATTTGGCCATTCACCTGTTGGTAAAATTCAATGCCCAATACCAGAAACAGCGGTTTGGTGCTGTTTGCTGTTACACTATTGCTGAGTGTAAGTGGGGTGCTTGTTGTGGCATTCCATGCAAGAACTGCACTTTCGTCAGTGTCCACTACAAAGGTTTCATTTTCAAAATCCACTTCTGCACCGGCAGAAATGATCTTGAAATGGGTACTGCCGGCAGGGGCTGCCACCATGTTGATAGGCACAAATGCCGGGATGGTTACTTCCAACGCCCCTGATACACGGTCAATGCTGCCCGTGTAAGGCGCATACAGGGTCGTACCGAGTTTACCCTTGATGTTAAATTCAAAGCCTTGCAGCATGTCCACTTCGCCATCAATTACATTACGCTGTCCGCGGTCATTGGTGGCATCCGCTTTAATAACCTTTACAAATTCTGCAGTCAAGCGGCTAACCATCCGGGAGTCAGCAGTATTCTGCAATAAGGAGCGGAACGAAGTACGGAGCATTTTTCCGGCTTTACCAGCCCGGCCAAATTCGGCCCCGTTTTCCCGGGTCCGGGCAAATGCAGGATCATTTGCAATACGGCTTGCTTCAACACCGCCTTTTTCCCGGGCAAGATACCCGTCCTGTGATTTGTAAAAAGTGATGCCACCAATAGTGCCATCCAACTTTACGATACCTTTTTGTTTTGCCATTTTATAAAAATTTTAGATTTGGGAATAAAACACCTTTCTGACCCTAAAATTAAAATGGCTTGCAACCCCTACCAAATGTGGGTTTCCGTAGTTGGTCAGCTTTGCCAATATTTCCATATCCTACCTGTTTTTCATACTATAATCTTTAGTATTTTTGTATGGTAATGCCTGTAACAGGCGTATTTAAAGCATAGATAAAGTATCAGTCATGCAAAGACTTTGTATCTACCCCAAGGACATTCAGGTAGTTACCGGTAAAAGCGAACGGTATGGCAGGAGCCTGATCAGGAAGATTAAGGACCACCTGCAAAAGCAACCTCACCAGGTTGTAACCGTCGAAGAATTTTGCCAGTATCTTGGTTTGTGCCCCCAAGCTGTACTTCAGCAAATCCGATAGCCACCTTATCCCAAAGGTGCCAGTCAGGCACCGGCATCCCTATAATGCAAAATCTGTTTTCTGTTGATTGTTTTGAGGTTTCCTTTCTTATTCTGATTCAAGGTCACATTTGAGGTCATATAAATAAAAAAGCGTCACGATTTTATTCGTAACGCTTTGATTTTCAAGTGGATCCTGCCGGATTTGAACCAGCGACCCTCTGATTATGAGTCAGACGCTCTAACCAACTGAGCTAAGGATCCAAAAAAATAACCACCGACCCTCTGATTATGAGTCAGACGCTCTAACCTCCCGATAGCTATCGGGATGAGCTAAGGATCTAAAAAAAAAACCACCGACCCTCTGATTACGAGTCAGACGCTCTATCCTCCCGATAGCTATCGGGATGAGCTAAGGATCCAAAAAAATAACCACCGACCCTCTGATTACGAGTCAGACGCTCTAACCTCCCGATAGCTATCGGGATGAGCTAAGGATCCAAAAAAATAACCACAGACCCTCTGATTACGAGTCAGACGCTCTAACCTCCCGATAGCTATCGGGAGGAGCTA
>JBGSWA010000248.1:0-22036 GCA_041752645.1 Gillisia sp.
TCAGCTAATTATTACATCCAGGAGGAAGCCCAAAAAATAGCATCCCATGGGGGAAAGCTATATATTGATATTTATATTATGAATATAAGTTTCACTAAGAAGCAGGAAGAATATATTTATAAGCAAGTAGCTTCAGGGGATTATCAAAACAACAGCGAAGTAATCAGAGATGCTTTAGCTCTTCACAGCATCAATCGCGAAAAAGTCATACAGGATTTACGAAAAGAAATTGAACTAGGTTGGGATTGCCCGGATAGTTCAATGTCAATGGATCAAATTATTGAATCGAAGAAAAAATCTTGATAGATCACTATATGCTTTCGCGAAAGCCCCAGGAAGATATTGATTCAATTTATAATGTTGGAATTCGGAAATTCGGGAAAGAGCAGGCATTAGATTATTTAATTGAACTTCGGGCTAATTTTGAACTTCTCCCTAGGAATCCTGGCATTGGAAAACATCGCAATGAAATTAAGGAAGGACTCTACCGTTTTCCGCAGGCTTCACATATTATTTTTTATCGGCTTTTTCAAAATCATATTCGAATAATGGGTATTCTTCACGGAAGCAGAGATTTGAGAAAGTTTTTGTAATAAAAAAGAAAATATCGACCATTATCGGGTATATGAGATTTATGATTATCCAATACGTTTTAAAGTAATTTAATTGACGGTCAGAATTTATATTCAAGGGTCATTACCACCCTTGTTCCCCTTGAGTTCTGTTCCTTCAAAAAAATGGGGCTTGGAGATATTTCCTATCTCAATAATTTAATTGAAGAAGTGAAAACCAAAAAAACTCCCTTGTATCAACTTATAATAAATTCAGGCCGAAAACAGCCCTCAATGCCTTGAAATCAGAGGCCATGCTTCATTTAAAAAATGAGTGTTGGGATAAAAATGCTCGGCTGGATTGTAATTTAGGGGTAAAACTGATTCGGGGAAGTATATAATATAGTTATCTTTGGGTTATGTTGAAACTCTTTTATTCATTACGACATTTTTTTGAACGCCACGGCTTCTATGTTTCTTCTCGTCTGGCCGATAAAATTGGGATGAGGGCAAAAAGTATCCGTTTATTTTTTATATATCTTTCATTTGCGACCTTAGGAATGGGGTTTGCAATTTATCTTACCCTGGCCTTTTGGTTAAAAATCAAGGACCTGGTTTACACCAAACGGACTTCGGTTTTTGATTTATGAAAAGACTATTTCGTTCAAAATTATATGGTGCCTTATTTCTTCTTCTTTTAATCTTTATCACAGGAGTACTGGGATTTAAAGTCCTGTCCGGATATTCGCTGATCGATGCCATCTATATGACGGTGATCACCATTACAACTGTGGGTTACGGAGAAGTAAGGCCGCTTGGCCCGCTTGATAAGATTTTTACCTCCCTGTTTATAATTTTTAGTTTCTTTATTTTGGGATATGTCATTTCTGTCATTACAGAATACATTTTAAGTAAAAACAATATTGGTAACCTAAATAAAAACCGAGTGCAAAAAAAAATAGATTCCCTGAAAGACCATGTCATAGTATGTGGCTTTGGAAGAAACGGCAAACAGGCCGCCCAGAAATTACTTGATTACAAACAGCCATTTGTGATTATTGAAAAGAATGAAAGCATCGTGGAGCGTATCTCTGATGAGAATTTGTTGATAATATTTGGCAATGCCAATGAGGATGAGGTATTGATAAAAGCGGGAATTGATAGGGCACGAAGCATTATTTGTGCCTTGCCAAGTGATGCTGACAATTTATTTATTGTCCTGTCTGCGCGACAAATCAACGGGAAGTTAAAGATAATAAGCCGCGCGACAGAGGAAACCAGCTCCCGTAAACTGAAGCTGGCAGGCGCAGATAATGTGATCATGCCTGATAAAATAGGGGGAGATCATATGGCATCTTTGGTAGTTGTCCCGGATTTGGTGGAATTTTTAGACAATTTGACGGTTTCAGGGGTAGACGACAGTATTAATGTGGAACAGGTTCCTTTTGAAAAAATATGCACCGATGGAGGGGACCTTGCCATCGCGGATTTGGATCTGCGAAAAAAAACAGGATGCTCCATCATAGGCTATAAGGCTCCTACCGGGGAATATGTTGTCAACCCAGAGCCATCCCTTCTTCTTAAAAAAGGTTCTAAATTAATCCTTATTGGCAGGCCAAACCAAATTGAAAAACTCAAGGCGATTTATAATGTTTAGTATATATTTAACATTTTAACTCAGAAAAATTTGAAAAAGCCTATTTTTTTAGTTTCTTGCTTCACGTTAAAATAAGCCTCATCTTACTATTATACTCTTTATTCAACTAACTATTAAACACTCTTTATGAGAAAGTACTTACTTTCAGCAATATTTACATTATCGTTATTTTCATTCTATGCTCAGGAGCTTAATGTAAAGGCGGACGTTGGAAATCCTTCTAATTTAATTAACGATGGTTTCATAGATTTGGAAGTTCAAGGCGGGACCCCTCCGTACTCCTACAAATGGGACAATCAATCTACTGCCTTAACCTCTGTTCGTTCGGAAGGCTTGGTGGAGGGAGTGCCGTATTCTGTTATAGTTACTGATGCTGCGGGGGCAACCTCCAAAAAAACCTATACGGTAAAAGCACAAGCCATTACCGAACATTTTAATGGGGCGTTTAAACCCATCGTGGCTCAGATGGAAAAGGTGTTATTCTGGGATCTTTTCACGGCCATTGGAATTTATGATCCGGTGGTGTATGCCGATACCAAATATGTTCCCACCCCGGGTTGGGTTGCAGGAATTGAGGATCGATTTTCATTAAAAGAATGGTTAAAACCTGAAAACTCCAAGGTGGAAGAAGGGGAATTAATTGCCATTGTAGAATCTGATAAAGGGGAAGATCTGAATGTTTATGCCAATGCACCGGGTGCCCTTCGCTATTTGGCACAGCAGGGGGAGGTTATATACAACTATAAAAATAAAGAACACGTTATTATGCGGGGCGCACATAATCTCGCTCAGATAACCTATGATGCACCGGTTGCTTTAATGCATCCCAATGGAGATATAATAAAGAAAAACATACCATTTATTGTAGTTTGGTTGTTATTTGGAGCCCTGTTTTTTACAATAAAAATGGGCTTTATCAATTTCAGGGGATTTAAGCATTCCTTTCAATTGGCCAGTGGTAAATATGACGATCCGGATGCGCCGGGACAAATCACGCATTTCCAGGCTTTGGCAACTGCAGTTTCAGGAACCGTAGGCTTAGGGAATATTGCCGGGGTAGCGGTGGCTATTTCCCTTGGGGGGGCAGGAGCTACTTTTTGGATGATCCTGGCCGGCTTGCTGGGCATGTCCTCAAAATTTGTAGAATGTACCCTGGGGGTAAAATACAGGTTTATCAACAGTGAAGGCCGCGTTTTTGGTGGACCCATGAATTATTTGCGATACGGACTGGAAAAGAGAAATAAAAAAGGCCTGGGGAAAATCCTCGCTGCTGTATTTTCCGTGCTGGCCATTGGAGCCTCCTTTGGCGGAGGAAATATGTTTCAGTCTAATCAGGCTTTTGAACAATTAGAGGGGCAATTTCCATTTCTGGCGGGAAACGGATTTTATTTTGGATTATTTACAGCTGTTTTAGTGGGGATTGTGATTATTGGTGGTATCAACAGCATAGCAAAGGTGACCGAAAAGATTGTTCCCATTATGGCTGGAATCTATATATTAGGTTGTTTAACGGTAATATTCATTAATATCGAAAACATAGTGCCGGCATTAAAGGCAATTTATGTAGGTGCATTTAATCCTACTGCTCTCAAAGGAGGGATTATAGGGGTATTAATCGTAGGTTTCCAGAGGGCCGCCTTCTCCAACGAAGCGGGGGTAGGATCTGCTGCAATTGCCCACAGTGCGGCTAAGACCAATCATCCGCCTTCTGAAGGTTTTGTAGCCTTGTTAGAGCCGTTTATTGATACCGTGGTGGTTTGTACGCTTACCGCACTGGTACTTATCTTTACAGGGATGCACGAAGTTGAGGGAATGGCCGGAGCGCAACTGACCTCTGATGCCTTTGGAAGTGTGGTCTCCTGGTTTCCTTATGTATTGACAGCAGCCGTATTTTTATTCGCCTTTTCTACCATGATCTCCTGGTCCTATTACGGGATGAGAGCCTGGACTTATTTATTCGGAAAAAGCAAAAGATCTGAAATCATCTATAAAGTGATGTTTCTGATATTTGTAGTGATTGGTGCCTCGGTAAGCCTTGGTGCCGTATTGGATTTTTCAGATATGATGATCCTTGCCATGTCTTTTCCTAATATTATAGGTCTTTACATCATGTCCGGAGAAGTTAGAGGTGACCTTCGCGCGTATATGAAAAAATTGAAAGCAGGGGAACTTTATATGAAAGCAGCAAAAGTGAAAGTGAAATAATGAATTAGGACCTGGATGAAATTTAAATCCCAAGTTGTTTTCAAGAGAAGACAACTTGGGGTTTTTTATTGGTCCTGCTTAGGTTCGCTCTTCATTTGGTGAGCCCCCTAATGGAAATTTCTAAAAACGCGATGCCTTCAGGCGCGCGGGAAGCAGGATCTCTGGTAGCCCCATAGAAAATGGATTCTGCAGTCCTGGCAGCTTCGCTGTAACAAGCATTAAAATTAACCAAATTTAATAACAGGCATATTCCCTGGGGATGTCCCTGGAGGAATTGATCGGAGGCCCCTCTGCAGGGCTGGTGATCGTTGGGCGGCCCTTGCCGTGGAATTTCAATAGATTAAAAAGATTGCAGATGCCGTGTTTCAATAAACCTTCTCTTATTTTAAATGCCCGGATTCGGTTAGCCCTGGGGATAATGGAGCAAGAAAATATCAATTCTTTAAAAAAAGCTATAAGCATACGAATGATTTGAATTCCAGCACGGTTGAGCCTAGAAGATGTAAAAGGGGTATCTGGGAATTGCTCCCTGGAAGAATCATTAATTACTGAAAAAAAACTTGGGGCTTTCTCTTGAATTAATAGGGTAAAGCGATTTTATAGGGAGGAACCAGGAGTTGCGGGAGAAAATTCAATGATATTATTGGCCGAGATTACCTCCGGGGAGCAGTATAAATGGGCCAGCTTTACTGGGCTAAGGGGCACTCCTTATATTAATTATCCTTTGCTGCGGGTAATTATGAATTATAAGGGGGTGGCATCTTAAAATCACGAGTTATGAAGAATTGGCAAAATTTAAGGAGTTTCCTTCAGAAAAAATAGTTAGGATTGCATTATATTTGTACGTAGAAGAGAGATTTAAAGGATTGGTGAAATTCTTGCACTTGTATCGTTTATTGGGTTAATTTATCAATCAGAAGTTGATTAAACTCCTGGTTGAAAAACGGTTAGCCTGGTTGTTAAAAACATTCTCTAAAATTCCAATAAAAACATCTTAGATTTTATTTTATGAGTGATATGTATTTTACAGAAGAACATCAGCTTTTCAGAAAAAGTTTTCAGGATTTTTTACAAAAAGAGGTGGTGCCTCATATTGAGAAATGGGAAAAAACAGGAACCATTGAGCGCTTTATTTGGAAAAAATTCGGGGAGATGGGATATTTTGGTTTAGCCTATCCTGAAAAATTTGGAGGATTGAACCTCGATTTGTTCTATACGGTTATTTTTCTTGAAGAGTTGCAAAAGATCAATTCCGGAGGCTTTGCTGCAGCGATGTGGGCGCATGCTTATTTGGCCATGACCCATTTAAACCTAGAGGGGGATCAGGAGATAAAGCAGAAATATTTAGCGCCGAGTATTTCCGGAGATAAAATAGGATGTTTGTGTATTACCGAGCCATTTGGGGGATCGGATGTAGCCGGAATGAAGAGTACCGCCCTTAAAAAGGGGGATGTATACGTTTTAAACGGGTCCAAGACCTTTATAACCAATGGCGTTTATTCGGATTACCTGGTCATTGCAGCGAAAACCGCCCCTGAAAAGGGCAATAAGGGCATGAGCATATTTGTGGTAGACAGGGATACTCCGGGTATTTCTGCTACAAAATTGAACAAACTTGGCTGGAGGGCCTCCGATACAGCAGAGCTCGCATTTGACAATGTAGAGATTCCCGCACAAAATCTAATGGGGGAGGAAAACGCCGGCTTTTCTTATATAATGCAACACTTCGCCCTGGAGCGTTTGATTATGGCTGTCAATGCACATGCACGGGCTGAATTCGCTTTGGAATATACCATCAACTATATGTCAGAGAGGGTTGCATTTGGAAAAACGCTCGATAAATTCCAGGCCTTACGGCATTCCATTGCCGATATGTCCAGTGAGGTAGAAATGTGTAAGGAATTTAACTACACGATCGTCAAACGCATGATAGGGGGAGTATATGTTGTAAAGGAAGCGAGCATGGCAAAACTTTTATCTACCAAAATGGCAGATGAGGTGATCTATAAATGTTTGCAGTTTCTAGGCGGATATGGGTATATGGAAGATTACCCGCTTGCGCGTCTGTTTCGCGATAGTCGATTGGGCACAATTGGGGGTGGAACCTCAGAAATCCTCAGGGAGATTATAGCCAAAATGGTTATAGATAAGAAAGAATATGAGGCTAAATCCAAATAAACCAAATTGTTACGTGCGGCTAAGGGATAAAAGGAATATTATTTTTGAATAAAGGTTGCAGGGAAGTTGAATTGAAAGTATCTTTGCGCCTTAATATTAATGAAAGGAGGTGACACTATGTTAATTATACCAATTAAAGACGGAGAAAATATCGATAGAGCGCTAAAGCGTTTTAAGCGTAAATTTGATAGAACAGGGACCATGCGTCAGTTGAGAAGCCGACAGGCTTTCTTGAAGCCATCTGTTACAAACAGGGCTCAAATGCAAAAGGCAGCGTATATCCAGAATCTAAGGGATCAGGAAGAAATTTAATTTCTGGTACGTTGCGGTGGTTTCCGCCGTTTCATTAGGAGATTTATTTTAACCGGTTGAAAGTTTTTATTCTAAAATTTAGATAAGAAACAAAGATCCTGATTTGGCCCTGCTTTAAGGGTATTAAAATAAGTTACTGTTGGTAAGGCAAAGTTTTATAACTTTGTCATACCAACAGTTTTTTTATGCCTATAAGTCACTTCCTTGATTATCTCTTGCTTGAGAAAAAATATTCCGCCAATACCCTAACCGCATATGAGGCCGATTTGCGCTTGTTTGCGGAATTTGTCGGGAAGGAATTTCAGCAGGAGAATCTCCTGCAGATCAATTACCATCAAATCAGAAACTGGATTGTCATCCTTGTAAATTCAGGCTTGACCAACAGAAGCGTAAACCGGAAAATAGCTGCCCTAAAGGCCTACTATAAATTTCTTCTGCGTACCGGGCAGATCCAGCTAAACCCTCTGTCGGCTCACAAGGCTTTAAAAATCAAAGAAAATATCCAGGTGCCCTTTTCCGAGAGTGAGGTCGCAGCCGTTTTAAAGGCATTGAAGCCCGAGAGCTTTGAAAAGGCCAGGGACCTGGCAATTATCTTAATGTTTTATACCACCGGGATTAGGCGTGCAGAATTAATAGGGATTGACTTGCAGGATCTCGATCTGAACAATAAGCTACTGAAAGTCCTGGGCAAAAGGAACAAGGAGCGGCTTGTGCCTTTGCTTCCGGAATTATGCGAAATGCTGAAAGTGTATCTGCAGTATAGAAAGGAAATTGTCCAAATGGAAAACTCCCGGTTGTTTCTTACCAAAAAAGGAGTTAAATTATATGAAACCCTTGTTTATAGAATTATAAATAATTACTTTGCTAGGGCGTCCAATAAGGTAAAAAAAAGCCCTCATATTTTACGACATTCTTTTGCTACCCATTTGTTAAGCCAGGGGGCAGATTTAAATGCTGTAAAGGAGTTGTTGGGGCATTCGAGCCTGGCTGCCACGCAGGTGTATACGCATAACAGCATAGCGGATCTAAGCAAGGTGTATGACAAAGCGCACCCCCGACAAAACAAGAAGGGATTATAAATTCAAGAAGGGATTATAAATTAGTGTTTAACTTAATATTTAAGAGGATGAAAGTAAATGTGCAATCAGTGAATTTTAATGTAGACCAAAAATTAATCGATTTCGTGCAGACAAGATTAGATAAATTGGAACATTTTTACGATAAGATAATTTACGCGGATGTTTTTTTGAAATTGCAGAACACCAGCGATAAGGAAAATAAAATCTCCGAAATTTTATTGAGCATTCCCGGGGGAGATCTAATGGTGAAAAAGACCTGTAGAAAGTTTGAAGAGGGTGTGGATGAGTGTATTGCTTCTTTGCAACGCCAGATCACCAAGAAAAAGGATAAATTAAAAACGCAGGTTTAGCAAACTTTTTTACATATTTGTTTTGTGAAATAAATAAATTGTATACATTTGCAGTCCGTTAGAAATAGCGGACTTTTTTATGCTGAAAAAGTAACAAAAGCCGATGTAGCTCAGCTGGCTAGAGCAGCTGATTTGTAATCAGCAGGTCGTGGGTTCGAGTCCCTCCATCGGCTCTTGAAATTTTGAGAAATTAGTTTTGGTGAAGTTGCTAAATTTGTTTAGGTTTGCAGCTTCAAAAAACAAAGCTATTTTGTTCAGGGTAGTTCTGTGAAATATTGATACTGGTTTTATTAATTGGGGAGATACTCAAGCGGCCAACGAGGGCAGACTGTAAATCTGCTGACTACGTCTTCGCAGGTTCGAATCCTGCTCTCCCCACATAAAAATTGAAATTTTGAATTTCAATTACCAACACCAATTTTGAAATACATATTTCAGGATTTGGAAAAAAAAGAATGCGAAAGTAGCTCAGTTGGTAGAGCGTCAGCCTTCCAAGCTGAATGTCGCCGGTTCGAACCCGGTCTTTCGCTCAAAAGGTAAACAGCAGTGTAAGAGCTCTTGTTTCTTTTCTCTCCATAAAGTGCGAACTTCTTGGAGATAACCTTTTTTGCCGACGTAGCTCAGGGGTAGAGCGTTTCCTTGGTAAGGAAGAGGTCACGAGTTCAATTCTCGTCGTTGGCTCTTAATTTTGTATAAAATTGAACACTAATATATAACTAAGATTAAATAAATTATTAATTATGGCAAAGGAAACTTTTGATCGTTCCAAACCTCACTTAAACGTTGGCACGATAGGACACGTAGATCACGGGAAAACCACTTTAACTGCAGCGATTACTAAGGTAATGGCTGACGCTGGGTTTTCACAGGCTATGTCTTTCGATCAAATCGATAACGCACCGGAAGAAAAAGAAAGAGGGATTACAATTAACTCTTCACACGTAGAGTATTCAACTGCGAAGCGTCATTATGCACACGTGGATTGTCCAGGTCACGCCGATTACGTAAAAAACATGATCACAGGTGCCGCTCAAATGGATGGTGCAATTTTGGTTGTTGCGGCTACAGATGGTCCAATGCCACAAACTCGTGAGCATATCCTTTTGGGACGTCAGGTAGGAATTCCAAGAATGGTTGTATTCATGAATAAAGTGGATATGGTTGATGATGAGGAACTACTTGAATTGGTGGAAATGGAAATAAGAGAATTATTGTCTTTCTATGAATATGATGGAGATAATGGTCCCGTTATTCAAGGATCCGCTCTTGGTGCCTTAAATGGTGAACAAAAATGGGTTGATACTGTTCTTGAATTAATGGAAGCGGTAGATTCATGGATTGAATTGCCAAAACGCGATATAGATAAACCATTCCTTATGCCAGTTGAGGATGTATTCTCAATTACAGGTCGTGGAACTGTAGCAACCGGAAGAATTGAAACCGGAATTGCCAATACAGGAGATGCTGTTGAGATCATTGGGATGGGTGCAGGAAAATTAACTTCAGTTGTTACTGGTGTTGAGATGTTCCGTAAAATATTGAACAGAGGTGAAGCGGGAGATAACGTAGGCTTGTTGTTGAGAGGTATTGAAAAATCTCAAATTACACGTGGTATGGTTATCGTTAAACCGGGATCTGTGAAACCACACGCTAAGTTTAAAGCTGAGGTATATATCCTTAAAAAAGAAGAAGGTGGACGTCACACTCCATTTCACAACAACTATCGTCCACAGTTCTATGTGCGAACTACAGATGTTACAGGAACAATTTCTTTACCAGAAGGAGTAGAGATGGTTATGCCTGGAGATAACTTGACAATCCTAGTAGATTTGCTTCAACCAATTGCGTTGAATGTAGGACTGCGTTTTGCTATCCGTGAAGGTGGTAGAACAGTTGGTGCTGGTCAGGTTACTGAGATTTTAGACTAAGGCTTATTAAGATAAGAGTATAGGTGCCCTGCTTTTGCCGGGTACCTTAACTTATTTATATTAAAATAACAAAAGGGTTTTAGCTTGTCCTGGTTGTAAGATCAGGAGGAATGACGCCCCATAGACGGGTTTAGCTCAGTTGGTAGAGCACTGGTCTCCAAAACCAGGTGTCGTGAGTTCGAGTCTCCCAACCCGTGCAAATAAAAAAATCAATGGCAGGAATCGTTAATTATGTTTCAGAGTCTTATAACGAGTTAAGAAATCACGTTACTTGGACGCCTTGGCCGGAGGCTCAGAGACTGACAATAGTTGTGGCAGTTTTTTCAATTATATTTTCATTGGCTATTTGGGGTGTAGACACGGTGTTTAGCTCGGTTGTTGAACAATATTTTGAATGGATTAAATCTTAAAGTTAAGGCTATGGCTGAAGTGAAGGATAAAAAATGGTATGTGGTTCGTGCTGTAAGCGGTCATGAAAATAAGATTAAAGAATATATTGAAAAAGAGATAGCACATTTTGGCCTTGAGGATTATGTGGGGGAGGTTTTAGTGCCTACAGAAAAGGTGATGCAGGTTAGAAACGGTAAGAAGATTTCTAAGGAACGTGTTTATTTCCCGGGATACATTATGGTTTTTGCCAATTTAGGAGGAGAAATACCGCATATTATTAAATCCATTAACGGGGTTATTGGTTTTCTTGGAGAAACCAGAGGTGGTGATCCAGTTCCCCTTAGAAGGGCAGAGGTAAACCGAATGTTAGGGAAGGTAGATGAGTTGTCCATTCAGGCAGACAATGTTGCCATCCCTTTTAATATTGGGGAAACCATCAAGGTAATAGATGGACCTTTCAACGGATTTAACGGAACTGTTGAAAAAATTAATGAAGAAAAACGCAAGCTTGAGGTTATGGTCAAGATTTTCGGAAGAAAAACTCCGCTTGAATTGAGCTATATGCAAGTTGAAAAAGTATAAAAACAATAACTGT
Organism: Gillisia sp.; assembly: GCA_041752645.1. Taxonomy (GTDB): domain Bacteria; phylum Bacteroidota; class Bacteroidia; order Flavobacteriales; family Flavobacteriaceae; genus Gillisia. The sequence goes on from JBGSWA010000248.1 coordinate 11,246, forward strand.
TACATATATTTTTGATAGTTTTTACCGCTTCCAATTCTAAAACTATCACTTAAAAATTATAAAAATGGCAAAAGAAATAAGTAAAGTTGTTAAACTACAAGTTCGTGGAGGTGCTGCTAACCCATCACCACCAGTTGGACCTGCTTTAGGTGCTGCCGGGGTTAATATCATGGAGTTTTGTAAGCAATTTAATGCCAGGACTCAGGATAAACAAGGTAAGTTATTACCTGCTCATATTACAGTATATAAAGATAAATCTTTCGATTTTGTAATAAAAACTCCACCGGCTGCAGTACAATTGTTAGAGGCAGTGAAATCAAAAAAAGGATCGGGTGAGCCTAATCGTAAAAAAATTGCCAGTGTTTCTTGGGACCAGGTCAGGGCAATTGCTGAGGATAAAATGCAGGATTTGAATGCATTTACAATAGAATCGGCTATGAAGATGGTTGCGGGAACAGCTCGCTCTATGGGTGTAACTGTTAAAGGGCAAGCGCCGTTTTAATCCAAAATAGAAATTAAAAATGGCAAAATTAACTAAAAAGCAAAAAGAATCCAATTCCAAAATTGAAAGCGGAAAGGTGTATTCTGTATCTGAGGCTTCTTCCTTGATAAAGGAAATTTCCAATGAAAATTTTGATGCTTCTGTAGATATTGCAGTTCGTTTAAATGTAGATCCACGTAAAGCTAATCAAATGGTTAGGGGCGTTGTAACCTTGCCACACGGTACTGGGAAAGACGTTAAAGTGTTGGCTTTGGTAACTCCGGATAAGGAAGAAGAAGCCAAACAAGCTGGAGCAGATTATGTAGGTCTTGATGAATACCTTGATAAGATCAAGGCTGGTTGGACAGATGTAGATGTGATAATCACCATGCCAAGTGTAATGGGGAAGTTAGGACCTTTAGGTAGAATACTAGGACCAAGAGGCCTTATGCCTAACCCAAAAACCGGAACCGTGACCATGGATGTTGCAAAAGCAGTAACCGAGGTTAAAGCTGGGAAAATCGACTTTAAAGTTGATAAAACCGGAATTGTACATGCGGGGATAGGAAAAGCATCATTTGATGCCGAAAAATTGGCCGGAAACGCAAGGGAATTATTAACTACGTTGGTGAAATTGAAACCTCAGACCTCAAAGGGTGTTTATATGAAAAGTATACACATATCTTCTACGATGAGTCCAAGTATTGAAATTGATACTAAAAGGTTCACTGAGCAATAATATTATAGATTATGACAAGAGAAGAAAAATCATTAGTAATTGAAGATCTGACTGCGCAGTTATCAAATAATTCCGTTATATACCTTGCAGATATGTCAGGGCTTAACGCCTTGAAAACTACAAATTTACGTCGTGCTTGTTTTAAAGCAAACGTAAAGCTTGAGGTAGTTAAAAATTCATTGCTCGCTAAGGCTATGGAGGCTTCAGATAAAGAATTTGGAGAACTTCCTTCGGTTTTAAAAGGCTCTACCTCAATTATGATTTCTGAAACCGGAAACGCTCCGGCGAAGGTAATCAAAGAATTCAGGAAAAAATCTGATAAGCCCTTATTAAAGGGAGCTTATATTGGCGAGGCTATCTATGTAGGTGATACCTACCTGGATACTTTAGTCAACATTAAGTCTCGTGAGGAACTTATTGGAGATATCGTCGGATTATTACAATCCCCTGCTAAAAACGTTATTTCAGCGCTTAAGTCAGGTGGCGGTAAATTAGCCGGAATTCTTAAAACACTTTCTGAAAGGGAAGAATAACAAGTACGCACTTTTTAACAATTATATATTAAAGAACATTTTAAAACGATAGAAAATGGCAGATTTAAAAGATTTCGCAGAACAATTGGTTAACTTGACAGTAAAAGAAGTTAATGAGTTAGCTGGTATATTAAAAGATGAATATGGTATTGAGCCAGCAGCAGCAGCAGCAGTGGTTGTAGCCGGTGGTGGTGATGAAGCTTCAGAGGAAGCTCAAACCGAATTTGATGTAATCCTTAAAGCTCCGGGTGGTTCTAAATTGGCCGTAGTTAAATTGGTAAAAGAACTTACCGGATTAGGTCTTAAAGAGGCTAAGGAATTGGTAGATAATTCTCCAAGACCAGTTAAAGAAGGAGTTTCAAAAGATGAAGCTGAATCGTTAAAAGCACAATTAGAAGAAGCAGGAGCAGAGGTTGAGCTTAAATAAGCCTCAAAAGCAATATTGTTTAGGTTTAGACCTCGGGATTCTCTCCTGAAGGTCTAAACCCTTTTGCGTATATGAAACATTTCGTTCATAACGCACCCATTTTATATATAAATTATAATTCCGTCCACTGATGTTAGCAACGCAAACTGAAAGATTGAATTTCTCTTCTGTAAAGAACAAACCTGATTATCCAGACTTTTTGGATGTCCAAATCAAGTCATTTCAGGATTTCTTCCAACTAGAAACTAAATCAGAAGAAAGGGGAGATGAAGGTCTCTATAATACCTTCATGGAAAACTTTCCAATTACAGACACCCGTAATAATTTTGTATTAGAATTTCTGGATTACTTTGTCGATCCACCAAGATATTCTATTCAGGAATGTATTGAACGCGGTTTGACCTATAGCGTACCGCTTAAAGCGCGCTTAAAGCTGTATTGTACCGATCCCGAACATGAAGATTTTGAAACCATCGTACAGGATGTGTATTTAGGGACCATCCCGTATATGACCCCAAGTGGGACTTTTTGCGTCAATGGCGCAGAACGTGTAGTAGTTTCACAATTACACCGTTCTCCTGGTGTGTTCTTTGGACAGAGTTTCCATGCCAATGGAACTAAATTATATTCTGCAAGGGTGATTCCATTTAAAGGATCCTGGATAGAATTTGCTACCGATATCAATAACGTGATGTACGCGTATATCGATAGAAAGAAAAAATTACCTGTAACCACACTTTTCCGTGCAATTGGATTTGAACGTGACAAGGATATCCTTGAAATATTTGACCTGGCGGAAGAGGTTAAAGTATCTAAAACAGGACTTAAAAAAGTATTGGGACGAAAACTTGCTGCCAGGGTACTCAATACCTGGTATGAAGATTTTGTGGATGAAGATTCAGGGGAAGTTGTATCGATTGAACGGAACGAAATCGTTTTGGATCGCGATACCGAATTGGATAAGGATCACATAGAAACAATTATAGAAACAGGAACCAAAACCATCCTGCTTCATAAAGAGGATAACTCTACCGGAGATTATGCAATTATTCATAATACCCTGCAGAAGGATCCAACAAACTCTGAAAAAGAAGCTGTAGAGCACATATACCGTCAATTGCGAAATGCTGAACCGCCGGATGAGGAAACAGCACGTGGGATCATTGATAAATTGTTCTTCTCAGAACAACGTTATAATCTGGGCGAGGTGGGACGTTACAGAATGAACAAAAAATTAGGTCTCAATGTTTCCATGGACAAGCAAGTGCTTACCAAGGAAGACATTATTACCATTGTAAAATATTTGATCGAGCTGATTAATTCCAAAGCGGAAATTGATGATATCGATCACTTGTCTAACCGTCGTGTTAGAACTGTAGGCGAACAATTATCTCAACAGTTTGGGGTTGGTTTGGCCCGTATGGCCCGAACCATCCGCGAGCGGATGAATGTACGTGACAACGAGGTGTTTACCCCAATAGATTTGATCAATGCCAAGACCTTGTCTTCGGTGATCAATTCCTTCTTTGGTACCAATCAGTTGTCCCAGTTTATGGATCAAACCAATCCCCTGGCAGAGATTACCCACAAACGAAGGTTATCTGCACTAGGACCAGGTGGTTTGTCAAGAGAACGTGCCGGATTTGAGGTACGTGATGTGCATTATACGCACTATGGAAGATTGTGTCCGATTGAAACCCCGGAAGGGCCAAACATCGGTCTGATTTCTTCCCTGGCCGTATTTGCCAAGGTCAATGGGATGGGATTCATCGAGACCCCTTACCGAGTAGTTACTGATGCGAAGATCGATTTTTCTGATACTCCTATTTACCTGAGTGCAGAAGAGGAAGAGGATAAAAAAATTGCGCAGGCAAACATTCCCTTGACAGAAGATGGAACCATAAATACGGATAAGGTTATCGCACGAATGGAAGGTGACTTCCCGGTAGTAGATCCAAAAGAGATCCACTACATAGATGTGGCGCCAAACCAGATTTCGTCAATTTCGGCCTCTTTAATTCCGTTCCTTGAGCACGATGATGCGAACAGGGCACTGATGGGATCGAACATGATGCGTCAGGCTGTGCCTCTGCTAAGAGCGGAATCGCCAATCGTGGGAACCGGTCTGGAAAGACAGGTTGCAACAGATTCCCGAGTACTTATCAATGCGGAAGGAGAAGGAGAGGTAGAATATGTCGATGCAGAGAAGATCACCATTAAATACGATCGCACAGAGGAAGAGCAAATGGTAAGTTTTGACACCGATTCAAAAACCTATCAGTTAGTTAAATTTAGAAAGACCAACCAGGGAACTTCCATCAACCTAAAACCAATTGTAAAGGTTGGGGACAGGGTTTCCAGAGGGCAGGTCCTTTGCCAGGGGTATGCAACCGAAGCAGGGGAATTGGCTCTTGGAAGGAATATGAAAGTTGCTTTCATGCCTTGGAAAGGGTATAACTTTGAGGATGCAATCGTGATTTCTGAAAGAGTGGTAAGGGAAGATGTCTTTACCTCCATTCACATCGATGAATATTCCCTGGAGGTTCGCGACACTAAATTGGGGAACGAAGAATTGACCAATGATATTCCAAACGTCTCTGAAGAAGCGACCAAAGATTTGGATGAAAATGGAATGATTCGAATTGGAGCCGAAATTAAACCGGGTGATATTCTGATTGGAAAAATTACCCCAAAAGGGGAAAGCGATCCAACTCCGGAGGAAAAATTGCTCAGGGCGATCTTTGGGGATAAAGCCGGCGATGTAAAAGATGCTTCGTTAAAAGCACACCCATCGCTAAGAGGGGTTGTAATTAACAAAAAATTGTTTGCAAGGGCAGTAAAAGATAAACGCAAACGCGTTCAGGATAAAGAAGATGTCACCGCTCTTGACAAGAATTACGATGCCAAATTCGCAGTGTTGAAATCTCAGTTGGTAGACAAGTTATTTGCTATAGTAGGTGGAAAAACCGCACAGGGAGTTCAAAATGATTTAGGGGAAGAGGTTTTGCCAAAAGGTAAAAAATACACCTTAAAGATGCTCAATTCAGTAGATGATTATATACATCTTACCCAGGGTACCTGGACCACCGATGATCATTTAAACAAGCTTGTGGCAAATCTTATCCACAACTACAAAATTAAGGAAAACGATCTTCAGGGGAATCTCAGAAGAGAAAAATTCACCATCTCTGTAGGGGATGAGCTGCCGGCAGGGATCATCAAATTGGCGAAAATTTACATCGCCAAAAAGAGAAAACTCAAGGTAGGGGATAAAATGGCGGGAAGACACGGAAACAAAGGTATTGTTGCCCGGATTGTACGTCACGAGGATATGCCATTTTTGGAAGATGGAACTCCCGTAGATATCGTTCTGAACCCACTTGGGGTACCATCGCGTATGAATATTGGTCAAATTTACGAGACCGTATTGGGATGGGCAGGACAAAAATTGGGAAGAAAGTACGCAACGCCAATTTTTGATGGGGCAACCCTGGATCAAATCAACGAACTGACCGATGAAGCAGGGGTGCCTCGTTTTGGACATACCTACCTTTATGATGGGGGTACGGGAGACAGATTCGATCAAAAGGCAACTGTTGGGATCATTTATATGTTGAAATTAGGACATATGATCGATGACAAAATGCACGCCAGATCCATTGGACCATACTCTCTTATTACGCAACAACCCCTTGGTGGTAAAGCACAGTTTGGGGGTCAAAGGTTTGGGGAAATGGAAGTTTGGGCCTTGGAAGCTTATGGAGCTTCTGCTACCCTGCGTGAGATTTTGACCGTTAAATCGGATGATGTGATAGGTAGAGCCAAAACTTACGAGGCAATTGTAAAAGGAGAACCTATGCCAGAGCCCGGATTGCCAGAATCTTTTAACGTGCTTATGCACGAGCTGAAAGGTTTAGGATTGGATATTAAACTAGTAGAATAATATTTTGCTTTCTAAAGTTGGGTGTCAAAAGCCCAACTTTGAAAAGCAGGATTTTCACAACAATTAGATAGCAGCAATTATTATGGCTAGAAATAATGAAAAGAGTACAGAACAGAGGTTTAATAAAATCTCTATTGGCCTGGCTTCCCCTGAGTCAATCTTAGCGGAGTCTCGCGGCGAGGTTCTTAAGCCGGAAACCATTAATTATCGCACGCACAAACCAGAGCGTGACGGGTTATTTTGTGAGCGTATTTTTGGTCCTGTAAAGGATTATGAATGTGCCTGTGGAAAATATAAGAGAATTCGATACAAGGGAATTGTTTGTGATCGATGTGGGGTAGAGGTAACAGAGAAAAAAGTGAGACGTGACCGAGTTGGGCATATCAACCTGGTTGTGCCTGTTGCACATATCTGGTATTTCCGTTCCCTGCCAAACAAAATTGGGTATTTACTAGGTCTTCCTTCCAAGAAACTGGACATGATTATCTATTATGAAAGATATGTGGTAATCCAAGCCGGTATCGCCAGAAATGCGGAGGGGGAAGCTTGTAAAAGGCTGGATTTCCTCACAGAAGAGGAGTACCTGGATATTTTGGAAACCCTGCCGCAGGAAAACCAGTATTTGGACGATAATGATCCAAATAAATTTCTTGCAAAGATGGGTGCTGAATGTTTGATCGAACTCCTAAAGAGGATTGATCTCAACCAGCTTTCATATGATCTTAGACATAAGGCAAACAATGAAACCTCAAAACAACGTAAAACCGAGGCCTTAAAAAGACTGCAGGTTGTGGAGGCTTTCCGGGATGCAAATGTCGGGAAGGAAAATCTTCCTGAATGGATGATTATGAAGGTTATTCCAATAACCCCGCCGGAGCTTAGGCCATTGGTGCCTTTGGATGGGGGACGTTTCGCCACCTCAGATTTAAATGATCTGTACCGAAGGGTTATTATCAGAAACAATCGTTTAAAACGATTGATGGAAATAAAAGCCCCAGAGGTGATCCTGCGCAATGAAAAACGTATGCTTCAGGAATCCGTGGATTCCTTGTTTGACAACACCAGAAAATCCTCGGCAGTAAAAACTGATTCCAACAGGCCGCTTAAATCCCTTTCCGATTCCTTAAAAGGAAAACAAGGGCGTTTCCGTCAAAACCTGCTTGGAAAACGTGTTGATTATTCAGCGCGTTCTGTAATTGTGGTAGGACCGGAACTAAAAATGTTTGAATGTGGTATTCCAAAGGATATGGCAGCCGAACTTTACAAACCTTTCGTGATCAGGAAATTGATAGAACGAGGGATTGTAAAAACAGTGAAATCCGCTAAAAAGATAATAGACAAAAAAGAACCTGTAGTATGGGATATTTTAGAAAACGTACTTAAAGGTCACCCGGTTTTGCTCAACAGGGCCCCAACACTTCACCGTTTGGGAATCCAGGCATTCCAACCTAAACTTATCGAAGGCAAGGCAATTCAGTTGCACCCATTGGCCTGTACTGCCTTTAATGCCGATTTCGATGGGGACCAGATGGCAGTTCACCTGCCCCTGGGTCCGGAAGCAATTCTGGAAGCTCAATTGTTGATGTTGGGTTCTCATAACATCCTGAACCCTGCAAACGGACAGCCAATTACGGTGCCATCACAGGATATGGTACTCGGTTTGTACTATATGACAAAGCCTAGGACCTCCACAGAGGACATTAAAATTAAGGGGGAAGGACTTACCTTCTACTCTGCTGAAGAGGTTATTATTGCGTACAACGAAAAACAGGTAAATCTAAACGCCGTTATTAAAATAAGGGCCATGGATTTCAATGAAGAAGGGGCGTTGGTCATGCAAATTATAGAAACCACCGTCGGGAGGGTTTTATTTAATGAAACCGTTCCAAATGAAGTTGGGTATGTAAATGAGATCCTGACCAAAAAATCCTTGAGAGACATCATTGGAAATGTGCTGAGAGTATGTGGTGTTCCCGCAACTTCTGCCTTCCTTGATAAAATTAAGGATTTGGGGTATAGTTTCGCATATACAGGTGGGTTATCCTTTAGTTTAGGAGATATTATTATCCCCGAGGAAAAACAAACCATGATCGATGAAGCCAACGAACAGGTGGATGGTATTATCGGCAACTATAATATGGGTCTTATTACCAATAACGAAAGATACAATCAGGTCATTGATATCTGGACCTCTACAAACGCCGGCCTTACGGAATTGGCGATGAAGCGAATTCGCGAAGATAACCAGGGATTCAACTCTGTTTATATGATGCTTGATTCCGGTGCCCGTGGATCCAAAGAACAGATCCGGCAGTTAACCGGGATGCGTGGATTGATGGCCAAACCAAAAAAATCAAGTGCAGGTGGGGGTGAAATTATTGAAAATCCAATCCTTTCCAACTTTAAGGAGGGACTTTCAATTCTCGAATACTTTATCTCTACTCACGGTGCACGTAAAGGTCTTGCCGATACAGCACTTAAAACTGCCGATGCGGGGTATTTAACCCGTAGATTGGTGGATGTTTCCCAGGATGTCATTGTAAATGAAGAAGATTGTGGCACCCTGCGTGGTGTAGAGGTGACCCCACTTAAAAAGAACGATGAGATCGTGGAATCTCTTGGGGAGAGAATTTTAGGCCGAATTTCCTTAAATGATGTATACCATCCCCTGACTGAGGAATTAATTGTCGCGGCAGGAGAAGAGATCCTGGAGGAAACAGTGAAGACCATTGAAAATGCTCCAATTGAAAGTGTAGAGGTGAGATCAGCACTTACCTGTGAGGCTAAAAAAGGAATTTGTGTAAAATGTTACGGTAGAAACCTTTCGACCAATAAATTGGTTCAACGTGGGGAAGCTGTAGGAGTTGTTGCCGCTCAATCCATTGGAGAGCCGGGAACCCAACTTACACTTCGTACCTTCCACGTGGGGGGTATTGCGGGTAACATCTCAGAAGAGAACAAAATAATCGTCAAGTTTAATGGTATTGCCGAAATAGAAGATCTCAAGGTGGTAAAAGGGGAAGGTCCTGATGGACAGTCTACCGATATCATCATCTCAAGGACTTCAGAGCTTAAGGTAAAAGACAAGAAAACCGGAGTGGTGCTAAGCACAAATAATATTCCTTATGGGGCTCAAATCTTTATCTCTGATGGCGATGCTGTGAAAAAAGACGATATAGTTTGTCAATGGGATCCATATAACGGGGTAATTATTTCAGAATTTGCAGGTAAAATCAAATATGAAAATATTGATCAGGGTTCTACCTATCAGGTAGAAATTGATGAACAAACAGGATTCCAGGAAAAAGTAATTTCAGAATCCAGGAATAAAAAACTTGTTCCAACCCTTCAAATCATCGGGAAGAAGGACGAAATTATTCGTTCCTATAACCTTCCGGTTGGTGCCCACCTGATGGTGGATAAGGATGAGAAAATCAAGGTCGGTAAGATTTTGGTTAAGATTCCTCGAAGATCCTCAAAATCTGGGGATATTACAGGGGGTCTGCCTCGTATTACCGAACTCTTTGAAGCGCGAAATCCATCGAACCCTGCTGTAGTAAGTGAAATTGACGGAGTTATTTCCTTCGGAAAAATTAAAAGAGGGAATCGTGAGATCATTGTAGAATCGAAACTTGGAGAAGTTAAAAAATACCTTGTCAAACTTTCCAACCAGATCCTGGTGCAGGAAAACGATTATATCCGTGCCGGAATGGCGCTTTCTGATGGATCTATTACTCCGGAGGATATCTTGAGCATCAAGGGACCAAATGCTGTGCAACAGTATCTTGTCAATGAAGTGCAGGAAGTATATCGTCTGCAAGGTGTGAAAATCAACGATAAGCACTTTGAGGTGGTAGTTCGACAGATGATGCGTAAGGTGAGGATTGTCGATCAAGGAGATACCATTTTCTTGGAAAACCAATTGATCCATAAATCAGATTTTATTGAAGAAAACGATAAGATCTTTGGAATGAGGGTGATAGAAGATGCCGGGGATTCCACCACACTTAAACCTGGAAAAATCGTCAGTCTGCGTGAGTTGAGGGACGAGAATTCATCTTTAAGAAGGGAAGACAAAGTATTGGCTACCTCAAGGGAAGTGGTTACAGCTACGGCAATGCCTATTTTACAAGGGATTACCAGGGCATCGCTTCAGACCAAATCCTTTATTTCTGCAGCTTCCTTCCAGGAAACTACCAAGGTTCTTAACGAAGCCGCAGTGAGCGGAAAAGTCGATGAGCTTGAAGGACTTAAGGAAAATGTAATTGTGGGTCATAAGATCCCTGCTGGAACCGGAATGCGTTCGTATGAAAGTATTATTGTAGGTTCCAAAGAGGATTATGACGAGCTGATGGAGAAAAAACAAGAAGTGAATTATAATTAAAAGATAGGGGTCATTCTCAAGGCACGCCCGGTAGGCGGCCTTGAGAATGTACTATCAAATAAATCAGGTCCTTCGGAAATTGTTTAAAAGTTGTCCGGGTCTGATCCAAGGAGCATACTAAATTTTAATCTTAAAGATGAGCGATCAAAACAAACCTAAACCGGGGCAGATAAATATTGAATTGGATGAGAAAATTGCGGAAGGAACCTATTCCAACCTGGCGATCATCAATCATTCGGTATCGGAATTTGTTGTGGATTTTGTGAGCATTATGCCGGGAACAC
>JBGSWA010000249.1:0-12310 GCA_041752645.1 Gillisia sp.
CTTACCTGTTGCATATTGCAGAAGAAGGCGGCCTGGAAAACACCCTGAGATTTGACAAGGGTTTGCGAAATGGGTTGTACTTTTACCACGGGATTTTAACCAAAAGAGCCATTGCCGACTGGTATGATCTCAGTTACCGGGATATCAATTTACTAATTTCCTAAGCCACTATTGGCATTATTAAAAAACCCAGCCCTCTTTTTATTACCCAGGAAAGCAGGCGGATATTAAATGCTTTAAATGAAATTTATTTACCGATTAGCTTATTACTCCCTAGGTCTTATCATGGGAATCATTATTCTGATATTTTTTCTTGGAGGAAAAAGAACCTCCTGTGATTATTCCCCCAATGCAAGGACCTTAAAAAACATACGAAATAAAGAGCGAAGTTTTTCTGCTGAGGCCATTCAATTTTTTGAAGCCAATAAAATAGATACCTCCACAGTCTCTGCACTCCTGGAGGATGGAAATGTAGATTTCGGGAAAAGTAAGACCCAGCAGGAAGCCTGCAAGCTCTATTATATCTCGGGAGAAATTCAAACCAAAACCCTGGAACTGCAGATAGAAAATTGTAAAGAAACTGCGACCATACAAAGAGTTGAGATCATAGAATAAATTCCCCCGCTTTTTAGTTTATAGTCCAGGGAGCTTTATCCCTCCGATACTCTCGGAATGCCCTTGTAGGGGGGGGGCTCGAGGTGTTTGCAGGCTTTTCCCTCGGGGTAACCCTTCCCTACACCCCATCTAAGGTATCATCCTGGATCAGGAATAATTGTTGTGGACTAAGCAAATATATTGGTCAATCTGAACAGAAAAAATAGATCAAGAACAATTGTTGTGGAGGAATCCAATTAGTAGTTTCATAATTTGCCTAAAAATTTACCTTGAAGTATTACCTGGATTTAATAAAGCTTGGCTTGCCACCGTTTATAGTGGATCATTTTGACTTAATAAAGAGTACTAAAGAAACAGAGGTTCTTCCTTTATACTTTGAAACAGCGCAACATCCCACCCCAGGATGAGTCTACCAGGGTTTTAATCTCTAATGGCTTTCATAAGGAAATCACCATCCAGGATTTTCCAATGAGAAGGAATACCCTTTTTCTCCGGGTTAAAAGGCGAAGGTGGCTGGATAAAAACACGGATGAATTGATCCAAAGAGATTGGAGCTTAGTTGCATAGGGATCCCGTATGACCACCGTGTTCGCTGCCTTTTTAAAAGGAATTGGTCGATACTAAAGCTACTCACTACCATCGGTTCTTTCTTTGGAATTACCGATAAAAAACTGCAACGCTCTGCAGAATCATTTAATGCGAAAATTAAAGCCTTTAGAATACAGTTCAAAGGAGTGAAAAATATAGAATCTTATCTGTCCTTGACCCATATTTGCTTTGGCTTTCTGTTAATTGTGAAACATTTCTGGACAAAGTTCTGTCCTGCTTCTTCTTTCAATTTCCAAAAGCACCTTCTCTAATAACTAAACGCTCGTGCAGCCGGTATGACCAAGTTCGAAGGCTTAGTTATTAGCTACTGGATTTATTTTAGCGTTTCAATTTCTATATCACTATATCCAGAAATTGTTCCGATTGAGCCATAATTTCCAGGATTACCATAATTACCAACATTTTCTATATTACCGTAAACTCCAAAATTGAAACTTTGGTATGCGTTATCTTTTTTAAATAAGAACCTATTTTTATAGATGATTTCTCCAAGGTATTTTCCCTTCATATCTATGAAGATATTATAATATGGTATTAAATGCCCGATATTTTTTCCTGTCGTTGCGTGAAGATGACCATTTACCACGTTTGCAATGTTTTTCCCTTTGTAGTCAAATAAAAATTTCATGTCAAAATTATAGGTTTAAAAAAATTAGTTCGGACCTGAATGTTTAAATCTAACCCCTTATACTAACAATTTTTGTTTTAAAAAGTGGAATTATGGCGTGCATTAGATATTCTGGATTATATTTTTGTAGTACAAAACACTATAAGTATTTCACGTTTAGTACTATAGGTGCAATCTTATTTTATTCGTTAATTTATGGTATTAACAATGATTGCTTTGTTTATTAATAATCACGGCTTCATTCAATTAAACGCAGCCCCACACCCCCTATCCCCCCAAGGATATTTTTTGAAGAAGTCGTGTTTTATTTTAAATGTCATATCCGGATTTATCAAAGAAGCAAGTGAGAGATCACAGTTTATGGAACAGTTTTATTAATTAAGTATTTCTTTTTTAAATCAGGAATAATTGTAAAAAAAAACGAATCTTTCCGAATGGTTGTTGAGTCCATAACAATTAGGCATGAGCCATTAAATAAAAATTTACATAATAATAGCTGGAAAGGGCATAAAATAAAGAGGCAAAAATGATAGATTCCTGCTTATTTAGAGGCTTATTAACACTTACGTAACCATTGCAGATATTCGGTTTATTTTCCCAATAAATCTTGAAAACCCACGATTAAACTGTGCTTTTTTCACCCCCCTATTTTTAGCCTTCTGCATTATATATCAATAAAACTTCAGAAGTAAACTTAAACTCAGTTAAAAATACTTATGGACAGCCCCACCCGTCCATAAGTTTCTAATTCTAAAATCTACCCCAATAAACTTTAAAATTCCGACTTAAAATTTATTTTTCAATTTCAATTGAAATTTTCAATCCATTTTTAAGCGGGAATAAATATACAAGAAAAATTCACTTGTCCTAATTAAATTTTAATTGTTTTAATGTTAAATTAATAAAATCCAGATTGTTATAAGCATAATTTTGTTTAATATTAACGTTATTCAATTTTACATTAACAGTATAAATTCAAAAATTAGAAGAAATGGAAAATCCTTCTATGCCCGGTAAACCAAAATTTTTTGAAGGTTTTCAAATTGCTCCAAGGAATAAAAAGAATTTAGAAGATAGCAGATCATTCCCAATAGTGGGATTGAAAAATATGAATTCTTCCTGTACCGATTGATAATATATTTGCTTAGCCCAAAAAAATTGTTCTTGATCCGTTTAAAATACCTAAGTGAGCCTTATTCTCTTATCTCCGGGTTCTCCTTGTATGTTCTCTAGCTTTTACGCTCCCTATTCCATACTCCCTTTACAATATCTGGGTAGCGTGCTCCTTGGTTTTTACTTTTTCAATCACTTCCTGAATATACCCGTTTTCATCAATAATAAAGGTCGTACGGTTAATTCCCTCATATTCCTTCCCCATAAACTTTTTGGATCCCCACACCCCGTATGCATTTATAACCTCCTTTTCCATATCCGCTAATAAAGGAAAAGGCAGCTTGTATTTTTCCTTAAAATTTTGTTGTCTTTTTTCGTTGTCGGCACTAACCCCTAGAATCGCAAAGCCTTTTTCCTGAAACTGTTCCCAATTGTCACGAAGATTACAAGCCTCCGCAGTACAGCCAGGGGTAGATGCCTTTGGATAAAAGAAAAGCACGAGTTTCTTTCCTTTAAAATCCGCTAATTTAACGGGGTTGCCATCCTGATCCTTTGCTGAGAATTCCGGGGCCTTATCCCCTGCTTTTAATGTTGTCATATATAGATTTTTATTGTTTTTATTGTTTTCCAGATACCTACAGAGCCTTTATCATACCCCGCTATCTGCAAGAAGGCTCAAAAAGGGGTTTGATTCAGAGGCGCTCTCTGCTGAGCTCATATTTAGTACTTTTGCATAAAAGTACGCATTATGAACAAAAAGGAGAAGGTGCAATTCGTTATAGATACGTTAAATGAAATTTTTCCCGAAGTACCCATTCCCCTGGATCATAAAGATCCTTATACTTTATTGATAGCCGTTCTGCTCTCGGCACAAAGCACCGATGTGCGGGTAAATCAGATCACGCCTATTTTATTTGCAATTGCGGACGATCCTTATAAAATGGTAAAACTATCGGTGGAAGAAATCAGGGAGATCATCCGGCCCCTTGGGTTGTCCCCCATGAAATCCAAAGGCATTCACGGCTTATCACATATACTTATCGACTCGTACCAGGGAGTTGTTCCCCAGAGTTTCCAGGTCCTGGAGTCTTTTCCGGCAGTGGGACATAAAACCGCCAGCGTGGTCATGTCACAAGCCTTCGGGATCCCGGCCTTTCCGGTAGATACGCATATTCACAGGTTGATGTACCGGTGGAATTTAAGCAATGGAAAAAACGTGGTTCAAACTGAAAAAGATGCAAAACGCCTGTTTCCCAAAGAGCTCTGGAATATCCTTCACCTGCAGATCATTTATTACGCCAGGCAATATTCCCCGGCCCGGGGCTGGGAGCTGCAAAAGGATATCATCACCAGGGCTATCGGGAGGAAAAGTGTCCTAGATAAATATTATGCCAGGAAATAGGCTGGTATTAACGGGTGGAAAAGTGTCCTGGATGGCTATTATGCCGAAATAGGCTGGTATTAAAACTACCCCGGAATAATTCCGGAAAGGGCATACTACCGTTTTAATGGCACTCTGGACTCATTCAAAATTTCAATCATTTCAGAAAATAAAAAAAGACCTGTCACTTTAGTAACAGGTCCCTTCCATCTCAATTCAGAAGTGCTTCAAACTTCATCATCTTGTAATCTGTAATAATTAAAGCCTTTGAATAATTCAATAGAAACTGAATGGTTTCCCCTTTAGGATTCAATTGATTTAATTGCTCTTCTTTCGAAGATTTAAAGTAAATTTTTTCCATTTTATTCTCTTTAAATTAGTTTTAAAGAAGAACGAAAAACAGATAGGAATATTGTAAATTAATTAGTTAAAATTAGGTTGTGTTTATCAATTATTTTTCTCAGGTTTATTAATGCGTAACGCATTCGTCCCAAAGCCGTATTAATACTGACCCCGGTAGATTCAGAAATTTCCTTGAAACTCATGTCTTTATAGATTCTCATGGTCAAAACCTCTAGTTGATCCTCCGGCAATTCCTTGATAAGTTCCTGCACATCACACTCAATTTGATCCTTTATAAGCTGGGTTTCAATGTTTAAATCGCCATCGCTTAATACAGAAAAAATATTGAAATCACCATTGGTCTCAAACTTAGGCATCCGCTTGTTTTTCCTGAAATGATCAATTACCAGATTGTGCGCGATGCGCATCACCCAGGGTAGAAATTTACCCTCTTCGTTATATTTTCCCCTTTTAAGGGTATTTATAACTTTGATAAAAGTATCCTGAAAGACATCCTCTGCGATATCCTTATCAAAAACTTTTGAATAAATAAAACTGTAAATCCGGTGTTGGTGCCTTGTAATTAAAACGGAAAGTGATTTTTCACTTCCCTGAAGATACGCCTGTACCAAAGTTGCGTCAGTTTCCTGTGCATTTTCCATATTAGTTACTTTATTTTCAGGTATTTACAAAATACCCGGTGGTTAGTTTATAAGCTAAAAAGTAACTTTATGCAATAGGCAATAGATGTTTGGTTCGTTCGTTGGCCAAATATAGCAACATATTATTGACTTAAACAAACCTTAGATTAAATTTTTAACAATTATTCCTGAATTGACCTGCTTTTTACACTGCCGGTTATTGATTACCTTTGCATTCTGTTTTTAAAAAAATGACATGGCTCTAGATCTTGCAAGTGTAAATCCAAAGGAAAATATAATTATTAAAGGTGCTAAACTTCACAATTTAAAAAATATTGATGTTGTAATCCCCCGCAATAAATTGGTGGTGATCACCGGGCTTTCCGGCTCTGGAAAATCCAGTCTGGCCTTTGACACCCTGTATGCCGAGGGACAACGCCGATATGTGGAAAGTTTGTCTTCCTATGCCCGGCAGTTTTTAGGGCGTCTCAACAAACCAAAGGTCGATTATATAAAAGGCATTTCCCCGGCCATTGCCATTGAACAAAAAGTAAATTCCACCAATCCGCGTTCCACCGTTGGCACTTCCACCGAAATCTATGATTATCTGAAATTGCTTTTTGCAAGAATTGGAAAAACCTACTCCCCGGTCTCCGGAGAAGAAGTAAAAAAGGATACCGTGAGCGATGTGATCTCCTTTGTTAAGGCTTTTGCCGAAGGGGAGAAACTGCTGTTACTCGCTCCTGTCTATATAGAAGAGGGCCGCAATCTGGAAGAAAAGCTGAAGGTGTTGTTGCAACAGGGATATAGCCGGATCAAGGTAAAGGATACGGTGGTGAGAATCGATCAAACCAAGCTCTCAAAATTAAAGCTGAAGGAGGTTTCCCTGGTGGTGGACCGGATCGTGACCAAGGACGATGAGGATTTTTACAACCGGCTGGCAGATGCCACCCAGACCGCTTTTTTTGAAGGAAAAGGGGAATTGTATATAGAAAGCCTTTCTGATAATAACCTGAGGCACTTCAGTAATAAATTTGAGCTGGACGGCATTACTTTCCTGGAACCAAATGTGCACCTGTTCAGTTTTAATAATCCCTATGGGGCCTGTCCCAAATGTGAGGGATATGGAGATGTCATAGGAATAGACCAGGATCTTGTAATTCCCAATACCGGGCTTTCCGTGTATGAAAACGCCATTTTCCCATGGCGCGGGGACAGCATGAGCTGGTACCGGGATCAACTGGTCAACAATTCACATAAATTCGATTTTCCCATTCACAAACCCTATTTTGAACTCTCCGAGGCTCAAAAGGAATTGATCTGGAGTGGAAATGAGTATTTTGAAGGCCTGGACCAATTCTTTGCATTTCTGGAATCAAAGGCCTACAAAATCCAAAACCGGGTGATGCTTTCGCGATACCGCGGGAAAACCAAATGCCCACAGTGTAAAGGGAAACGCCTGAGACCGGAAGCCAATTACATAAAAATTGGGGGAGCTACCATCACCGATCTGGTTGAAAAACCCCTGGATAAGATCCGCAGTTTTTTTAAGGAATTGTCTTTAAATGAATACGATGCCCATATCGCAAAACGTCTGCTTGCAGAAATAAGCAACCGCTTGCAGTTTCTTTCAAATGTCGGCCTGGATTATCTCACCCTGAACAGAAAATCCAACACCCTCTCCGGGGGGGAGTCCCAACGGATCAATTTGGCAACTTCCCTGGGAAGCAGTCTGGTGGGTTCGATGTATATCCTGGATGAGCCATCCATTGGGTTGCACCCCAGGGACACCATAAGACTCATCGAGGTATTAAAAAACCTGCGGGATCTCGGCAATACGGTAATTGTAGTGGAGCACGATGAAGATATTATGAGGGCCGCCGATGAGATTATCGATATTGGGCCGGAAGCCGGTATCCACGGGGGGGAAGTAGTTGCCGCAGGAAATTTTAAACAGCTCCTGAGCTCCAATTCCTTAACGGCTAAATATTTGAATAATACGATGCGCATTGAAATCCCCAAAAAGCGCAGGGTCTCGAACCAGTATGTAAAGATCTTCGGGGCAAGGGAAAACAACCTGAAGAATATTGATGTAAAATTTCCGTTAGGGGTATTTACAGCAGTCACCGGGGTTTCGGGCAGCGGCAAGAGCACCCTGGTCAAAAAAATATTATATCCGGCACTGCTCAAAGAAATTGGGGGCTATGGGGAGAAAGCAGGACAATTTACCAAAATAGAAGGGAATTTCAGCAACACCGCCTCCCTGGAATTCGTAGATCAAAATCCTATTGGACGCTCCTCTAGATCCAATCCAGTGACCTATATCAAGGCCTACGACGATATAAGAAACCTGTTCGCCAACCAAAAATTGTCTGATATCCGCGCCTACAAGCCTAAACATTTCTCATTTAATGTCGATGGCGGAAGATGTGAAACCTGCAAAGGCGAAGGGGTGGTTACCATAGAGATGCAGTTTATGGCCGATGTGCACCTGGAATGTGAAACCTGCATCGGCAAACGCTTTAAAAAGGAGGTCCTGGAGGTCAGATTTGCCGAGAAAAATATCGATGATATCCTCTCTATGACCATCGATGAGGCCGTGGAATTTTTTGAGGACAATGGAGAAAAGAAGATCACCAACAAACTAAGGCCATTGCAGGATGTGGGGCTGGGTTATGTACAGCTGGGACAAAGCTCCTCCACCCTTTCAGGGGGGGAAGCCCAACGAATAAAACTGGCTTCCTTTCTGGTCAAGGGAATTACAAAGGACAAGGTTTTATTCATTTTTGACGAACCCACCACCGGACTTCACTTTCACGATATTCAAAAATTGCTGAAGTCTTTTAATGCCTTAATTGAAAAAGGACATTCGGTCATTGTGATAGAACACAATATGGAACTGGTGAAATGTGCCGATCATATTATAGACCTGGGCCTCGAGGGCGGAGAGACCGGAGGCTATTTAATAGCCGCAGGCACCCCTGAGGAGGTCGCGAAAAATAAGAAGTCTTATACAGCCCCGTTTTTGAAGGAAAAATTGCAGTAATAAACACTTGAAACAAGCAGATTTCAATAAGTAAGGTAGGTGTATCAATTAACCTTTTAAAGGTTTCGGTTAATACAGAGAACTCGTTTTTGAAAAACTTGCCGAAGATCAATTTGACCTTAGCCTGAAGGATATCCACAGGAACAGCACCACTTTTTCCCGAAAAAACCACCCTATTTACTGCCTGGGAGGAATTGTTAACCCAAAAAGAGCAAATTTTACTGGTCGTTGATCTTTATGCAGGAATGGGTGGTATTGCACCCCTTGAAGATATTATTGAAACCCTGCCGGGATTTGAGATTGTAGGCAAAAAAGACCGGGTTGAAGACATGCTACAGAACGCCATTGAGCGTTGGAAATCTAAACAGAAAAAATATAAAATGTTGGGTGATGGAGATAATTCACCCGCAGTTTAATTTCAAATCCAAAAGAAATCCTAAATACCTAATTCAAGGGACGCTCAGGCCATATTGATCCATCTCCCTTTCAAAATGGGGTTAAGTTTCACAAGGGTGTTCCTTGAGGTTAATTAAAACTAGTATTTGACGGGTAGGGTCTTTTCGAGTTTTTATCCTTGAACCTTTGGTTGTGAACTGCCAATTTATCAACCTCCTTTGTCGTTTCTGATATCTTACCACGCATTTATTTCTTATATGACTTTGTCCATTGTGGGGATGTGCCTTTTGAGGAATTGTACTTTCAGCACGTGCAATTCTATCTCTGCCATCTTCAACCAACTCCCATCTTTGGGTGTGATTATAACTCAGGCACCACTTCGAGGCCTTCCTCCACAAATTTTTTCTTTACACGGTCTATGGTTCGCATGCCCACCTTTAATACTTTGGTTATCTCTTGGTTGATTCTCTTTTCCGAAATATCGCCTTGGTCCCAGTTCAATAAAATATAGTCGGCACGCAACCTCTGTGTGGTATGGGAACCTTTATTGATTATAGATATGAGTTCGTCCACTTCCTCATTTGCTCAAAGTATAAGATATCATGATCTCTTGGTTTTACAAAACCTAAAAACAAATTCAACACGTCATAATACACCTAATTTAAGAACGAATAAATTTTTGAAATCTTGCCCGCGGCTTATTTAGAGATTATAAAGTAAATTAGAACTTCTTTAGTGGTAGAATTTATTGAAATACTTATCTTGGCTTAGATCCCATTTGGATTTTTTAATAAAAAATTTACAAATGTTATTTATTGTTATATTTGACATAGGCCTTCCGCTTACCAATCCGGTATTGAAATTTTTATTGATCCTAATAATTATTCTCAGTGCACCCCTTCTTCTTAACAAATTAAAAATCCCCCCCCTCTTGGGATTGATAATAGCAGGGGCAATTGTTGGGCCCAACGGATTTTATTTAATGGAAAGGGATAGCAGTATCATATTATCTGGAACTGCTGGCCTTTTATACATTATGTTTCTAGCAGGATTAGAAATAGATATGGCCGATTTTAAAAAGAATTCTAAGAAAAGTATTGTTTTCGGTTTGTACACTTTTATAATTCCTATGGTCATGGGCACTCTTACAGGCTTGTATATTCTTAATTTTTCGATATTCACCTCTGTACTTTTGGCCAGTATGTTCGCCTCCCACACTTTAATTGCTTATCCCCTTATAAGCAAACTTGGAGTAGCAAGAAACCGGGCGGTAAATATCACGGTAGGCGGCACAATGATAACCGATACGCTTGCCCTTCTAGTACTTGCTGTGATTGTAGGGATGACAACCGGGGAAGTTAATTCTGGATTTTGGATAAGCTTAAGCGTTTCTATTTTGATTTTCGGCTTAATTGTGATGTTCGTCTTTCCTATTATAGGCAGGTGGTTTTTTAAAAGGGTAGAGGATAAAGTTTCACAATATATCTTCGTTTTAGTGATGGTATTTTCGGGTGCTGTACTTGCAGAACTTGCCGGAATAGAAGCAATTATTGGAGCTTTTCTCTCGGGCCTTGCAATGAACAGGCTCATCCCCCATACCTCCCCCCTGATGAACAGGATAGAATTTGTAGGAAATGCCATCTTCATCCCATTCTTCTTAATAGGAGTAGGAATGTTAATTGATTATCGGGCCTTTTTTAAGGATATGGAGACCATCCAGGTGGCAGCTGTAATGACAATTATCGCTACCTCTGCAAAATTTATTGCCGCATGGTTAACTCAAAAAACCTTTAACTTCACCATAGATGAACGCAGGCTTATATTTGGCCTGAGCAATGCGCAGGCAGCAGCCACTCTTGCAGCAGTACTGGTGGGTTATAATATTATCATGGGGGAAACTGAGTCAGGAGAACCCATTAGACTGCTTAACGAAAGTGTTTTAAACGGAACTATTTTAATGATCCTTATTACCTGCACCATTGCATCTTTTGTTGCACAAAAAGGGGCAAATAATCTGGCGCTTGCTGATGCCTCCTCCAACGCCTCAGATGATGGTGAGTCCCAGGAAAAGATTCTTATTCCTGTGAGTTATCGGGAAACTACAGATGAATTGGTGAATCTGGGCCTGATTGTAAAATCCAAAAAGAATGTAGATGGTCTTTATGCCCTTACAATTATAAATAATGCCACCAGGGATGAACCTGCGGTTAAACAAGCTGCTAAATTGTTAAATCAGGCTTCAGTAACCGCCTCGGCAACAGATAATTTTATACATGAACTCTTGCGATATGATGTAAACATTGTCAATGGAATTACCAGTGTGGTACGGGAACACGGAATAACCGATCTCATTCTTGGCCTTCACCAGCGTAGCGGTATTTCAGATTCCTTCCTTGGGAACCTCACCGAAGGTATCTTGACTAAATGTAACACCACCACCCTAATTTATAAACCCGCACAGCCCCTGGCAACCATAAAACGACATTTAATAATTGTTCCCGAAAAAGCTGAAAGAGAGATAGGCTTCCCATTCTGGTTAGTAAAGGTTTGGAACATAGCAAGAAATACCGGTGCTTCCCTTGTTTTTTATGCCACCTCCGAAACACTTATTTATATTAAAGAGGTACATGCTAAGCATCCGGTGGAAAGCCAATTTAAAGAATTCAGAGATTGGAACGACTTTCTTATATTATCTGAGGAGATCCAGAGGGATGATAATATGTTTATAATTTCAAGCAGAAAGGATAAACTTTCATACCATAGAAATATGGTAAATATACCCGATTACCTAAACAACCATTTCCAAAGCAATAGTTTTATCCTGGTTTTCCCTATTCAGGCGGGAGTTGCAGATACTAAAGGGATTGATCTAACCAACCCATCTTTGTTGGAACCTATTGAAAGACTGGACGAGATTGGAAAAACCATTGCTGCGCTATTCAAAAAGAAAGAACCTTAAAAAAATTATTTAAGACCCGGGATGAAGAAAGGGATCCCATTGTCAACTTTTATATCACTTTACAGATAAATATTCTCCAGTGTTTGTCTGAAACTTTTGGTTTTATGGAAGCTTAAAATAATATGAAACTCGACATTTAACTATTTTAATTTTTTCTACATTTTTAAAATCGAACCGCCTTGGCCTAACTAAAAATTGATTCCGCTCCTTTATTTTTTGATCTTCAATAACACTTGAATTTTTCCCTGATGTGCTCCCTGTGGATTCTGTCAAAGCTTTAATATTAACTACAGTTGCGAGTATTTAAAGTGAACTACCTCGAATCAAGCCCACGAGGCATCCATCGGAAGAAAGTTTTTTATTTACTAAAAACCCCTCCGTTTTCAAACTTTCCTCTAAAATCGAGGCAAGCCTCTGGGAATTAAACCCAAAAGAGATTAAAATATTTATTCCAAAGACCGACACCCGGAAAGAGCTTAAGAAGTTTGCAGGTTGCCGTAATTTCAGTTTGGCAATTATAGAGCCTTTTAAAAATAGCACCAAAGGTTCAAAAAATGATCCAGACAGCTAAGCTATTTTC